>JAKALQ010000122.1 GCA_021824095.1 Actinomycetes bacterium | reverse complement strand
TGTTGGGCCGGAATTCCTCCAGATTTGGGCCTGAAACAACAGATCGTCCGGCTTGCCGCAGGTCGTCCCGGATGCGTCCCGCCGCGGCGTCGGCATCACGGATGCGCGGCGGCGGTACCCTGTTGGCGTCAGGGAGGTGCCATGGCCAAGGCGACGGCGATGTGCCCACTGCGTCTCGATCAGCCCTGCACCCTCTGCCATCCCGATACCTACATTGGCCCGCAGGATTGCCCGACGGTCGCCATGGTGATGGATGACCCCTTGCTGCGAGACGCCTGGCTTGAGGCGCGCCGGGAAGCGGCCGGCCGACGCACCGCCTGAGGCCCGGCCAGCGCACCGCCTGAGGCCCGGCCGACGCACCGCAATTGACGCCGGCACCACCCCGCCGAAGTCCTACCCCCCCTGCACGATCTGTTGTTTTGGGCCCAAATATCGCGAGATTCGGGCCCAAAACAACAGATCGCGTTCGATGTGTGCGCGCGGTTCGAGTTCGAGGGCCGCTGGTTGACCGGGGTCAGCCGCTGCCTGCTCGTGCATCAGTGGGCGCGCGTTGATCCCGATGGACGGATGTGCGTACGCCGTGCGATCAGGGGGAGCTTGTCGTCCAGGGTGCTGAAGGTCCAGCGGATGACGCGGTAACCGGCGTCGCGGAGGTCGTCCTCACGCACCTTCTCCTGGGCGAGGTTGCGGCGCCACTCCTCCGCAGACGACCCCTGCTTCCCCCACCCGTCCGCCTCGCCGATGAGGCGGGCCCCGGGCCAGAGGAAGTCGGCGCGGTACTCCCGACCGGATCCGCCCTGCACCCACACCTGCTGCTCCGGCCGTGGGATCCCGTGCACGTGGAAGGTGCCAAGGCTGAACGACTCCAACGCGGATTCCGACAGGGGGCTCGCGACAGCAATGGTGGGTAGCAGCATTCGCGTTCCGGGCCACCCTCGCTGTCGTCGTGCTTGTTCGAGGAGTTCCTCCCGGGCGATCCCCGCACGCAGCGCACCGTCGATGGGGATGAGCGCGCGGGGGAGCGGGCAATGGCGGGCGATGTCGATGGCAGTGCGCGTGAGGGTTGTCACGGCAATGCCGCTGTCACAGAGGAGTTCGTCCGGGGGCAACGGTGTGACGAGCACGTGGAGGTTGCGGCGGATGGCTGCGTTGTCGTTGCCGAGCGCATACAGGCAGACGCGCGGCAGCGGCTCAGGCCAGGCCCACGGGGTCGGGAGGTCGTGCCAGGCGGCCGCGGACACGGCGCCGAGTGCGTACCCGCCGCGCAGTCGGGCCGCCACTGCCGTCGCAATCTGCAGATGGCGCCATCGTGGTGTCCAGGACGCAGAGACGTCGGCGTCCATGAACAGGCCATGGCGCTCGCGCAATACCAGGCCATCCCGGAGCAGGCGCGCGAGGACGTGCGGTGAGATGCCGAGCGCCGTCGCCTCGGTGCGGGTGAATGGGACGTCGGGGATCTGCGGGTGCTGCATGCGTCGAGGGTGTTGACGGCCCCCGACAGCCGCGTGTCGTCGACGTGCAGGGTGTGGACGAGCGCAGCGCGACAGGTGGCTGTGGTGCTGCACCCGAGGAGATGGCGTGTGCAGGGTGGCCCCTGGTTGACGACAAGTCCGGTGATCTGTTGTTTTGGGCCCGAAAATCGCCAGATTCGGGACCAAAACAACAGATCGCGCAAGGTGGGAGATGGCGCGCGCCCTTGTCAGATCGCGCATCAAGCCGGTGCCGCCGTCAGCCGGTGCCGCCGTCAGCCGGTGCCGCCGTCAGCCAGCCTCGCGCCAGGTCAGCGGGCCTCGCGGTCGCGCCAGTCGCGGTTCACGGCCGACACGATGGCCTTGAGTGACGCCGTCACAATCGACGGGTCGATGCCGGCGCCCCACAGCACGCGATCGTCGATCTCGCACTCGACGTAGCACGCGGCGCGCGCGTCGCCACCGGACGTCATCGCATGCTCGACGTAGTCGAGGACGCGCACGTCGATGCCGTGCGATCCCAGCGCCTGGCAGAACGCATCGATGGGCCCGTTGCCCATCCCATGGAGCGTGAGCTCACGATCACCATCGGTGAGCACGACGGTGATGGCCGTCTCGCCGTCGATCTGGCTGTCCTGCTTCACATTGCGGATCTTGAGCCGACCCCACGGCGCCGCCGGGTTCGGCAGGTACTCGTCGAGGAAGATGTCCCACATGCGCGCGGGCGTCACCTCGCCACCCACGACGTCGGTGTGACGTTGGATCACCTGGCTGAACTCGATCTGCATGCGACGCGGCAGCTCAAGCTTGTGCTCCGTGCGCATGATGTAGGCGACGCCGCCCTTGCCGGACTGCGAGTTCACGCGGATGACAGCCTCGTACGTGCGACCGACGTCCTTGGGGTCGATCGGCAGGTAGGGCACCTCCCAGCGGAACGCATCGACGGGCACACCCGCCGCCTCCGCATCGCGACGCATCGCCGCGAGGCCCTTGTTGATGGCGTCCTGGTGTGAGCCGGAGAAGGCCGTGTACACGAGGTCACCGCCGTAGGGCGCGCGCTCATGCACGCGGATCTGGTTGCAGTACTCGACCGTGCGCCGGATCTCGTCGATGTTGGAGAAGTCGATCTCGGGGTCCACACCCTGGCTGAACATGTTGAGTCCGAGCGTCACCAGGTCGACGTTGCCGGTGCGCTCGCCGTTGCCGAAGAGGCAGCCCTCGATGCGGTCGGCGCCGGCCATGTACCCGAGCTCCGCGGCGGCCACTGCAGTGCCGCGGTCGTTGTGTGGGTGCAGTGACAGCACCACGTTGTCGCGATTCGCGAGGTTGCGGTGCATCCACTCGACGGAATCCGCGTACACGTTGGGCGTCGCCATCTCAACGGTGGCCGGCAGGTTCATGATCACCTTGCGGTCGGGCGTCGGCTGCCAGATGTCGGTGACCGCGTTGCACACCTCGAGTGCGAAGTCGAGCTCGGTGCCCGTGTACGACTCGGGGGAGTATTCGAAGTAGACGGCGGTGTCGGAGCGCATGCGGTCGGCGTACTTCAGGCACAGTTCCGCACCGTTGATGGCGATGTCCTTGACGCCGGCGCGATCGAGGCCGAACACGACGCGTCGCTGCAGCACGGACGTCGAGTTGTAGACGTGGACGATCGCCTGCGGGGCCCCCTCAATGGCCTCGTAGGTGCGCTCGATGAGGTGCTCGCGCGCCTGGGTGAGCACCTGGATGACGACGTCGTCGGGGATGAGGTCCTCCTCGACGAGCTGCCGCACGAAGTCGAAGTCGGTCTGCGACGCCGACGGGAAGCCGACCTCGATCTCCTTGTAGCCCATCTCGACGAGCAGCTGGAACATCTTGCGCTTGCGTCCGGGCGTCATCGGGTCGATGAGGGCCTGGTTGCCGTCGCGCAGATCGACGGCGCACCAGCGCGGGGCCTGCGTGATGCGCTTGCCCGGCCAGGTGCGGTCGTGCAGTTCGATCGGGATGAAGGGTGCGTAGCGCTCGAAGGGCATGGACGACGGCCGCTGCGCATTGCGCTCGGCGTAGGGGCGATTGCTGGTCATGGGGTCCTCGTTGTCGGTGGGTTGGGCGGAGTTCCCGGCAAGCCAACGACCCGCGACGAGGCGGCCGGTCAGGCCTCGCCGCGGCGACGAAGGAGGAGTCGCACGCTCGACATGGTGCCCACAGACTACACATGCCCCTGCATCGGGGCACTCCGACCTGCACGTGGCGCCCCTCGTCGGCATACCGTGTGCCCATGGTGGACGGTCAGGGTCCGCCTCGCCCGTTCGCGAGGCCCTTGGAACCACGGCTGCGCTCGCCGCAACCCACGCTCACCTTCGGACGACTTGGTGTCGCCGTGGTGGTCTCCGTCATCATCG
>JAKALQ010000121.1 GCA_021824095.1 Actinomycetes bacterium | reverse complement strand
GGCGTCGGCGTGCAGGGCGTGGTCGACGGGCATCCCGTCGCGGTCGGCCGCATGAGTTGGCTCCAGCATGACCTCGGCCTCACGCTGCCGGTCGAACTGGTGCCGCGCATGCATGCCGAGGAGGCGCAGGGACGCACTGTCGTCGCCGTGGCCTGGGATGGGCACGTGCATGGCGCGCTCGTGGTTGCCGACGCCGTGAAGGCGACCTCGCGTGAGGCTGTGGCCGCATTGCGGGGGCTGGGCCTGCATCCGGTGCTGCTCACCGGTGACAACGAGACGGCCGCGCGCGCGGTGGCCCACGAGGTGGGTATCGACGAGGTGATCGCCCAGGTGCTGCCCGCCGACAAGGTGGCCGTCGTGCAGCGCCTGCAGGGCGAGGGGAAGGTCGTGGCGATGGTCGGTGACGGTGTGAACGATGCGGCGGCCCTTGCGGCCGCGGACCTCGGGCTGGCGATGGGCACCGGGACGGACGCCGCGATCGAGGCGTCGGACCTCACGTTGGTGCGCGGTGATCTGCGCTCGGCGGTCGACGCCATCCGGCTCTCGCGGGCGACGCTGCGCACAATCCGGGGCAACCTGTTCTGGGCCTTCGCCTACAACATCGCCGCCATCCCCTTGGCAGCAACGGGTCGCCTGCACCCGATGATCTCGGGCGCAGCGATGGCCTTCTCCTCGGTGTTCGTCGTCACGAACAGCCTGCGCCTGCGGCGCTTCCGGAGCCGTTCGGTGGCCTGATGGCGCGTCCTGTCATGAGCGCGCCTGCCGCGATTACGCTATTTCGCAGCGCGGCAGGGTGTCGCACGGCAGGTGGTGACTGATGGCGGCACTCGGTGATCGCCTCCGTCGTCGTGCGGTGCACGATGAGGGTGCCGCGGCCGTGGAGTTCGCGCTCGTCTCCGTCGTGCTGTTCATGCTGCTGTTCGGGATCATCGACTTCGGCCTCTTCATCAACGCCAACATCGTCGTCGGCAATGCCGCCAGCGTGGGCGCCCGGTCGGTGAGCCTCGGGGCCAACACGACGACGGCCACGAACACCGTCCTGAACTCGCTCAGCTCGATGCCGATGTACAGCGCGGCGAACGCGAGTGTGTCGATCCAGTGCAACCTGCAGGACACCTCGACGGCCACGGGGCTCGGTGCGGTCATCGCCTGCACCGACACGTCGACGGCCACCACCAAGGTGGCGAGCGTGTCGGTGGCCTACCAGCACCACTGGATCACGCCCGTCGGGTTCGGCATCACCACGATCCACAGGACGAGCCAGATGGTCGTCGAATGAGGCGCAGGGTGCGGTCGGATGACGGGGCGGTGGCCATCGTGATGGCCCTCATGATGGTGCTCATCATCGTCGTGGCCGCGTTCGCCCTGGACCTCACGCGCATCTACGCCGCTCGCCAGCGCGTGCAGAACGCGCTCGATGCTGCGGCAACGGCGGGTGCCGCGATGTTGCCGAATGTGGCATCCGCTGCGACTGCCGCTGCCCTCTATGCACGCCTCAATGACCCCACGATCGTGCCTGTGGTGCACCTCTACTGCGTCATCGGCTCGACCGGGGCGACGATGCAGCTCAACACCAATCAGATCCCCTACACCTGCGATCCACGACCAGCAGGGTCCACGATCGTTCCCAGCACGATGACGACATCGACCATCCCCGGGACGTCGTGCAACCAGGCCATCTGTGCGGTGCCCTGCGACACAGGCGTCTCCTGCAACACCATCAAGGTTGCCGGCAGCGAGACCGTACCCTTCTACTTCGCGCCGATCATCGGCGTGCGGTCCGGGAGCACCGGGTCGGTTGTCTCCGCCGCCTGCTCCGGTGCCTGTGGCTCGGTGATTCTCAATCCCATGGACGTGGTCGTCGTGGCCGACCGCACCGGCAGCATGAGTTCCAACGTCACCAATCTCGCCAATGCGATCGCCGGCATGCTCAAGACCATGACCCCGTCGCAGCAGTTCGTCTCACTGGCCACCATCGACCGCAGCAGCGCCACGAAGGTGTCGGGCTGCCCGTCCTACACGGCACCGTCGACGGACCCCACGCTCGGTCCGTGGATCCCCATCCCGTTCTCAAACGACTACACCGGTGCGACGACGGGATCAACAAGCCTGCTGGATCAGGGACTCAATCCGAGCACCTGCTTCAAGGTATCCAGTGGCACGATGGGGACCTATCTCGCGACACCGCTCAAACTCGCCGCGTACTACCTGCTGAACCCCACGTCGATTCCGAACCCGCTGCTGCCCACGTCCACCTACGCGTCGATGGCAGCGGCGAGGGACATGACGCCGCGCAAGGTCATCATCCTCGAGACGGATGGACAGCCCAACGAGCAAGGCTCAAGCGTCGTGCCGACCAACGCCCCGATCGACACCACCGAGGTGGGCAACTCCAACAGCGCGCAGGCATGCACCAACTTCCAGAACATCGCATCCGTCGCGAAGAGCCAAGGCATCATGATCGTCACAGTTGCCTTCGGTTCCGCGACGTCTGCGTCCACGAAGTGTGGGACGCAGATCGTCGCCAACGTCCTGGCCTCCGTGGCATCGAATGCACCCAATGGTTCGCCGAGCACGGTGCCCTTCGATTCCAGTGGCAAGTGCAACACTGCTGTTGCAAACACCGATGGCGACTACTTCTTCTGCACCACGAATGGCGCCGACCTGGCTCCCATCTTCGTCACTGCATTCGGGCAGATCGCAGCCAAGACCCGCATCGTCGCCCTGCCCTGACCGCGCCGGCGCGTCAGTTGCCGTCGCGCTCCACGAGAGTGCGGGCGTGGAGTTCGCCCGTGATCTCGCGCAGCTCCTCCACGAGTTGGCGGATCTCCGCGAGTTCGAGGATGACGGTGTCGTGCGTCTCGCGGATGACCGCCTCGGTGCCCTCGGCCTGGATGCCCTGCCCGACCATGATGATCGACAGGAGCACCAGTTGCAGGAAGGTCTGCGCGATCCAGCCGACGATGACGACCGCGTTATGTGTGGCGAGGGCGCCGGGTAGTGAGACGAGCGCGATGGCGGCGAAGACGTAGGCCGTCCACATGGTGCCGACGACGGCGGTGATGCGCTCGCCGAGCCAGCGATTGAAGCGACGCATGGCGCCTCCCATCCACGCGGATGCTAGCGAGCGGTGGGATCCGGCGTCGCCAGCAGGCGCCGGGCGAGTCGGCGGATGGCGATGCGGAACATCACCCTGCCGCCGACCGCGAGTGCCGGTGCCAGGAGCGACGGGACGCCGGGGACGTGGACGTCCTCGTGCCAGTGGATGCGGCTGGCGGCCCCGCGCTCGGAGACGGTGAAGCCGGCGGTGCCGGTGAGCAGGGGCCCGGTCTTGCGCACGGCCGCGGTGCGGGTGGCGCCATCGAGGAGGGTCACGTCCATGGTGTCGTCGAAGGCGAGCGGGCCGATGCCGCTGCGGGCAACGAAACTGGTGCCCACACCACCGTCGCCCTGGAGGATGCGCACCGTCGTCTGGGGAATCCATGTGGCGTGGCCACGCCAGTCGATGAGCGCCTGCCAGGTGCGCTCGGCGCTGGCAGGGCAGTCCACATCAAGGGCAAACGACACGAGGGCCATGCGCGGACGGTAGCGCGCACCGGCTGCCGACGGCTGCGGCCGGTGCCTGTCGCGCATTGCGTTCCGCTTTCCAATGCATCAGCGGCACGGAAACCGCCCATGCATCAGAAATCGGAACGCAACCCGGCGAGCGAAGCGAGCGGGTGTTGTCGCGCTGCGCGCTCCAAACCCTCCCTCGCTCGCAGACTCCCGCGAGCAAGCTCACGAGGTCTGCTCACTCGGAGCGGGTGACGGACGTCGGCGCCACTACCGCGGTGCCGACCATGGATGCTGTGAACCCTGCGGGTTC
>JAKALQ010000120.1 GCA_021824095.1 Actinomycetes bacterium | reverse complement strand
TCGAGTCGGTGTTCTCCGTGCTCGCGCTGCACCATCGCATCGCGCCACCCACGATCAACATCACCGACATCGAGGACGGCCTCGGCATCGACGTGGTGCGCGACACCGCGCGACCGCTGCCGGCCGGTGACATCGCCGCCATCAACAACTCCTTCGGCTTCGGCGGCCACGACGTGGCCGTCGTCTTCCGGACCCTGTAGGAGGCCACGGTGACCGACCCCCGGAGCCCGCAGGCGCGACTCGCCGCCTTCTACGACGACGGGGTGTTCGAGCCCATCACCCCGGTGGACGACAGCGGCTTCCTCAGCGCCGTCGGTCGCGTGCACGGCTCCGAGGTCGTGGCCTTCTGCTCCGACCCCACCGTGCAGGGCGGGGCCATGGGGGCGGCCGGCTGCCGCGCCATCGAGGCGGCCTACGACCGCGCCCTCGCCGACTCCTCCCCCGTCGTCGGCATCTGGCACTCCGGTGGTGCCCGGCTGCGCGAGGGCGTGGAGTCGCTCGACGCGGTGGGGCGCGTGTTCGCGGCCATGACGCGAGCTTCCGGACGCATCCCGCAGATCTCCGTCGTCGTCGGCCCTGCCGCGGGCGGTGCCGCCTACGGGCCGGCCCTCACCGACATCGTCATCCTCGCGCCCGAGGGGCGCATCTTCGTCACCGGTCCCGAGGTCGTGAAGTCGGTCACCGGCGAGGCCGTCGACATGGAGCGCCTCGGCGGTGCCGAACCGCACGGCCGGCGCTCTGGCGTCGTCCACATCGTCGCCGACAGCGAGGCACAGGCCTACGACCGCGCCCGCGCCCTCACGCGGCTCATCGGCAAGCAGGGCTCACTGCACCTCGAGGGCATCGAGGACGTCGACCTCGCGGCGTTCCTGCCCGACAACGCGAAGCGCGCCTACGACGTGCACCCGCTCGTGACGAACCTGCTCGACGCCGACACCATGGTGGAGCTGCACGAGCGGTGGGCACCGAACATCGTGACTGCCCTTGGGCGGCTCGGCGGCCGCACGGTGGGCGTCGTCGCCAACAATCCGCTGCGCCTCGGTGGCTGCCTCGACTCAGCGTCGGCGGAGAAGGCCGGCCGCTTCGTGCGCATGTGCGACGCGTTCGCCATCCCGCTCGTCGTCCTCGTCGACGTGCCCGGCTACCTGCCCGGCGTGGGCCAGGAGTGGGAGGGCGTGGTGCGGCGCGGGGCCAAGCTGCTGCACGCGTTCGCCGAGTGCGTGGTGCCGCGCGTCACCGTCATCACCCGCAAGGCCTTCGGCGGCGCCTACGTCGCCATGAACTCCAAGTCGCTTGGCGCCACGCGCGTGTTCGCCTGGCCCGAGGCGCAGGTGGCGGTCATGGGCTCGGTGGCGGCCATCCGCATCCTGCACCGTCGCAAGCTCGCCGACGTCCCGCCGGAGAGCCGCGAGCAGATGGAGCTCGAGCTCGCCGCCGAGCATGAGCAGCTCACGGGCGGCATCGGCAGGGCCGTCGAGCTTGGCATGGTCGACGAGATCGTGGCGCCCGGCGCCACGCGACGCGCCATCGCGTCCGTCATCCGTCGTACCCCGGACGTGCGCGGGCACCACGGCAACATCCCCCTGTAGCCGCGCCCCGTCTCGGGTTGGCCGCGTCTCGGGTTGGTCGCGTCACGGGTTGGTCGCGTCACGGGTTGGTCGCGTCGCGGGTTGGCCGCGTCACGGGTTGGTCGCGTCACGGGTTGGCCGCGTCACGCCCCAGACGCCGCGGCCCGTCGCGTTCCGCTTTCTGATGCATGAACGGTCGAGATGACGCCCATGCATCAGAAAGCGGAACGCCGGACGGGTAGCGGGACGCCGCACGGGTAGCGGGACGCCGCGCGGGTAGCGGGACGCCGCGCGGGTAGCGGGACGGGTGCCGGACGGGTGACGAGTGCCGGGCGCGATCAGCCGACGCGGTGCAGCCAGCGCACGGGCGTGCCCTCGCCGGCAACCCGGAAGGGCTCCAGCTCGGCGTCCCAAGCTCTGCCGAGGAGCAGGGCGATGCCGTTGCGCAGGGCCGTGATGTCGGTGGTCTCCTCGAGCAGGGTGCGCAGGCGCTGCTCGTGCACGAGCACGTCACCGTGGCTGCCCATATGGGCTCGGTAGACGCCGAGGTCCGGGGTGAAGGCGTAGCGCTCGCCCTCGCTGCCGGCGGCCGGCTCCTCGGTGACCTCGAAGCGCAGGTCGGGCAGTTGCTTGAGGGCGACGACCAGATGGGCGGCGAGTCCGATGGGCCCCGTCCACGACACCTCGGTGCGCATGCGGGCAGGGGCGATGGGCTGCGGCGTCCAGTCCATGACGGGCTCATATCCGAGCACGTCGGCGAGCGCCCACTCGATCGGCTTGCAGAACGCCTTCGCCGCATCGTGGACGTACACGACACCCCGCGTCGTCGCGCGAAGCGGACGCGTGCTGTCGATCGGTGTTGCCATCTGTACCTCCCGGTGAGCCTCACCTTCCCCAGTGCGCTCGTGGGACGTACGGCCCCATGGTAGCGCGCGTGCGGCGCGCCGGCGGGTTTCCTTGCCGGTAACGCGGCCGCGGTGCTTGCATGTGGCCCCATGACGACCATCACCGCACCCCGCGTGCTCACGTCCGGCCTGCGCGGCTCCATCCGTCGGGACGCCGCCATCGTGGCCGTGTCGACGCTCGTGATCGCCGCGAGCGCGCAGATTGCGGTGCGCCTGCCGTTCTCGCCCGTCCCGATCACCGGGCAGACCCTCGCGGTGCTGCTCGCTGGCGCCGCTCTTGGGCCCACCCTCGCGATCGCGTCGACGAGCCTCTACCTGGCCCTGGCACTGGCGGGCCTGCCGGTGCTCGCACCGGCCGCCGACGGCACCCACCTCACCGGGGGCGCCGTGCTGGGGTCGCCCACGCTCGGCTACGTCGTCGGCTTCCTCCTGGCCTCGCTCGCGGTCGGGGCGCTCGCCGAGCGCGGCCTCACCCGCAGCGTCCGTGGCACGGTGCTCGCGATGGTGGTGGGCAACGGCATCATCTACGCCCTCGGCCTGTCGTGGCTGCACCACACGCTCGGCACCTCGCTCGTCACCACCGTCACCCTCGGGCTCACGCCCTTCCTCGTCGGTGACGCGCTCAAGATCGCCGTGGCAGCGGGGCTGCTGCCGTCCGTCTGGCGCCTGGTGCGCTGAACGCTCGGGCCTGCGTGTGCGGCCCGGACCCCTGCGGCTGCGTCGCCCTGCTGTCGGCGCGGCGACGCCCGACGGCGGCCACCTTCGGGCAGCGCCCGCGTGACAGCGCGTCAGGCCAGGTCGGCCTCGACGACGCGGTGCTTGCCCGAGCGCTTGGCGGCGTAGCAGGCAACATCCGCCTCATGCAGCACCTCGTCGACGCTGTGCTGCGTGCCATGGCGCACGACGACCATGCCGACGCTCACGCCGATGGTGTAGCGCTGGGTCCCTGCCTCGACGCGCAGTGCGTCGATGGAGCGCACCACGTTGTCCGCGATCTCACGCCCCTTCGCCGGCGGGCAATCCTCGAGCAGCACCGCGAACTCGTCGCCACCGAGGCGCGCCACCATGTCGGTGCGCCGGATGAGCCCACTGAGTGCGTCACCGACGAGGCGCAGCATGCGGTCGCCCGCAGCGTGACCTGCGCCATCGTTCACCAACTTGAAGTCATCGAGGTCGAGGAAGAGCAGCACGTGGGCGTGATCGGGTGGCAGCTCGATCGATCGCAGCAGCTCGAGGCGCTCGAGCAGGGCCCGGCGATTGAACAGGTCGGTGAGTGGGTCGTGCGTTGCGGCGTAGTCGAGCGAGCGGGCGCGCCGCTCCGCCGTGCGGTAGAGCCCCGTGACGAGCAGCAGGAAGGCCATGATGAGGCCGACGACGAGCACGGCGAGCAGTTGGAACAACGTCGATCCCGCGATCTGCTGGCTGGGCCG
>JAKALQ010000119.1 GCA_021824095.1 Actinomycetes bacterium | reverse complement strand
TTCCGATCTCGATCATCGAGGCGGACGCCGAGCTCGGCGCAGGTGGTGGCGAGCGGCTGCCGCGTGAGGTGCAGGAGGCTCACGCCGATGCCAGCCTCGAGGTGCCCACCGATGCGGGCCAACGCACGGCCCAGCGCATGCCGAACGAGGGGCAGGTCGTGGGCGATGAGGACGGCACCGTCAAGCAGCCCGGCGATGGCGTGGGCGATGTGCTCGAACGCGGGGGCGCCAACGAGTTGCGCGGGCTGCAGGCCATGCTGTCGACCGCAACCCACGGCCCCACGCGGTTGCACGAGCGTCGAGAGGGTGGCCACGACCTCGAGGCTGCGGGGGTCGAGGCGCAGCACGGCCACCTCGATGGGCTGGGCATCGACCCCGAGTCCATCGGTGCTCACCTCGACGACGGCGAGGGGCGGGCGATGCGTGCGTGGCGCCGGGTGCGGATGGGCGTCACCCGTGGGCACCGTGGCATTGCCATGGCGGGTGCTGCGGGTTGCCTGGGGAGCCATGGACGCAGCCTCGCCGCGGCTGCCTGCCCCGCCGTCACCCGAGCCTCACGGTCTCGTCACAACCCCGTCGGCTGGGCGAGGGCGCCTGACCGGCCGACGCGGGGGCCGAGCGTCGGGTGGGACCTTCGGACCACGATGTGCGCATATCGTTCCTGAAGAGCCGGTATACTGCGGATTCCGCACTTGAACGTGCCATTCGAGCCGGATTTCGCAGGCAAGGAGCCGTTCAACGCAACGTCGCACCGGGCGCGGGCGCTTTCCGCTCCGCCTCCGCGACACTGAGAACACCAGCACAACCTCATTCGTAGGGAGCGCGGCGCCGTCAGCTGGGATTGAGCGCCGTGATACATGAAGACCATTGCAGAAGCCCATAGCAGCACCTACCGTCGCCTGCCGATCGACACCAAGCCGATCAACCGCGACCGCCTCGCCACCCTCCTCGCGGAGGAGTGGGAGCGATTCCGGGACATCACGCCGGCCGCGAGGGCCGAGTCCGAGCGGGCCCGCATCAGCTCACCGCTCGGTGTGACGTCCTCGTTCCAGTACTGGGACCCGTACCCGTTGTCCATCGTGTCCGGCAAGGGCGCCTGGCTCACGGACGTCGACGGTCGCCAACTGCTCGACATGTCCATGGGCTTCGGCGGCATGCTCGTCGGCCACCTGAACCCGCACGTCATCGAGGAGATCCGCCGCACGCTCGACGTCGGCACGCTCTACGTGACGCCGTCACCGGTGGCGCGTGACGCCGCCGAGCGCATGTGCCGCCGCTTCGGCATCGACATGGTGCGCTTCACCAACTCCGGCACCGAGTCGACGATGTACGCGCTGCGCGTGGCGCGCGCCTACACCGGCCGCATGGGTGTGGTGAAGATTGAGGGTGGCTACCACGGCTCCTATGACGAGTTCACGGTGTCCACCAAGCCGCCGTTGGACAAGATCGGCGCTGACGACCAGCCCATCCCGTACGTGCCGCTCGGCGTCAACGGTTCCGACGTGTACGTGGTGCCGTTCAATGACGCCGACGCCCTCGAGCGCCTGTTCAAGGTGAACGGGCATGACATCGCCTGCTTCATCGTGGAGCCCGTGCTCGAGAACATCGGCATCGTGCTGCCGGACGCCGGCTACCTCGAGCGCGTGCGCGAGCTGTGCGACGAGTACGACATCGTCCTCATCTTCGACGAGGTGAAGACCGGTCTCACCGCCGGCCACCAGGGTGCGGCGCAGCGCCTCGGCGTGAAGCCCGACCTGCAGACCTTCGCCAAGTCGATCGGTGGCGGCGTGCCCGTCGCGGCCTTCGGTGGCAAGCGCAAGTTCATGGAGGCCGTCACCGACGGCCGCATGCCGCACTTCGGCACCTTCAACGGCAACCCGCTGTCGCTCGCCGGCGTTCGTGCCGTCGACGAGATCGCGACGCCCGAGGCGCTCGCGAGTGCGGAGGCCTTCAACGTGCAGGCGCTCGATCGCATCTCGGACATCATCAGCGAGTACGAGCTGCCTGCCCACACCGTGGGCTTCGGCGTGAAGGGTTCCATCACCTGGTCCACGACGCCGACGCGCAACTACCGCGACTACAAGCGCGAGGACATGGGCACGGCCGAGCTTTCGTGGCTGTGGGCCATCAATCGCAACATCATGACGCCACCCGGTCAGGACGACCAGTGGCTCGTGAGCTTCGCCCACCAGCAGCGCGAGATTGACGTGCTCGTCGAGAACTTCCAGGGGCTGGCGAAGGCACTGCGCGGCTGACGCACGCACGACAGACGAGGAGGGGGCAGGCCCGATGGGCCTGCCCCCTCCTCGTCTGCGCTTGCTGGATCAGTCGTCGGCCTGCGAGCTGTCGTGACCCTCGTGGCCGCTCCACTGGGCGTTGCCCTGCACGGAACCGGCCTGCGTCGAACCGGACGGCACCGCACCGAGCTGCATGACGCCGCTGGGCGCCGCCGCATCGTCCTGGTCGCCCATGCCCTCGCCAGGCTCCGTGCCCTCCTGCTCGCCCTGGTCGTCACCATCGCCGCTGCCAGCGCCCACGCTCGCCACCGGGCCCGGGATGGGGCTCAGGGCCGTCGTGCTCGGTGCCGGCGTGGCCGGCGTGGTGGTGCTCGGCGCCGGTGCAGGGGTCGTGGTGGTGGGGACGGGGGTAGCCGGCGTCGTCACCGTCGCCGTGTCGGTCGGGGTCGGTGCGGGCGTGGTGGTGGTCGGCGTCGCACTCGGCGAGGCGGTGACGCCCGTCGTCGGCGTGGTGTCGCCGGTGCCATTCACGGCCGATGCGACGGCCATGCCGCCGCCGATCGCGAGTCCGAGTGCCGCGCCGAAGGTGGCGATGCGGATGCTGGTGTTCATGCGATGTTCCTCCTGCTCCCCGGTGACACCAGTGTCATCGGGGTGACCTTCAGCGACACCCCACGCAGCACTAAGCGCAGGTAACGTCTCAGGAGGCGATGTCGCGGCGCTCGAAGCAGGCGATTGCGGCGGCCACCAGCAGGCCTGTGGTGCCGAGCAGCAGTGCCAGGTGCGGCGCGCTCAGGCCATGCGTGAGCGGGCCGTTGCCCATGGCCCACTGCCAGGGGACGAGGTTCACGGCGGTGTCGAGGGCGTCCACCATCGGTGCCAGCGAGTACACGATGAACGACACGATCGCCACGGACATCGCGACACCGAGGGCCAGCCCGCGGTGTCCAGTCCACGCGCCGACGAGGGCGGCCACGCCGGCGCACACGAGCCCAAGCAGCGCGCACTGCAGCGTGGCGGCGGCGACATCGCCGATGGCTGCAGCCATGTCCGCCAACGGCATGGTGGCCCACAGGAAGACAAGGAACACCACGGCGATCACGGCCTCGACGAGCACGAGGGCCGTGAGCTTGGCGAGCAGCACGCGATGCCGACGCACGGGCAGCGCCAACAGCAGGTCGGCAGTCCGGCGTTCCTCCTCGCCCGCCGTGGCCGACGCGGCCATCGTGGCGCCGACGGCGATGAAGACGAGTTGCACCATGAAGCTGAACAGCTCGGTGGCGAGGAAGCCGGGACCCGAGAAGTAGTCGTCCATGCGGAACATCGCGCGCATCGACTCGGGGAAGGAGTTCACGAACTCCTGCGCGCCGGGTCCCGCCTTGGCCATGAAGGTGTAGGCCCACAGTTCGACGCCCCCCATGGCGAGCAGTCCCACGCCCCACCAGATCGCGAGTCGACGGTGGTCACGCAGCGTCTTGCGGATGAGCACCGGCATCATGGCTGCCACCTCCGTCGATGATCTCGAAGAACACGTCCTCCAACGACTGTTCATGGGAGCGCACAGCACGGACGCCCTGGCGCACGGCCTCACGGAGCACCTCGTGCTCGTCGCCGCGCACGATGCAGGTGGCGACGGCGCCGTGCGCGCGCACCTCGAGCACCCCGGGCACGGCCCACAGCGCAGCTACATCGGGTGGTGCC
>JAKALQ010000118.1 GCA_021824095.1 Actinomycetes bacterium | reverse complement strand
GTCGACTCCGTCGTCGTCACCCGCATCGCAGCCAATCCCGAGCGTCACCGCCGCGGTGGCACCCTGCGGGAGCTCATGCTCACCATCGGGTGGGGCGCCGTGGCACGCATCGAACTCGAGCCGGCCACCTGCGGTGACCCGCAGTGCGATGCCGACCATGGTTACACGGGCACATCGAGCAATGACGACCTCAGCGTGCGCATCAGCGAGGCCGCGGATGGCGCCGACGTCGTGAAGCGGGCCCTGCAGTTCGCGGAGGCCCTCTCCGAGGCCACGGCCGCGCACCTCCGCTGACATGCGCGCACCCCGCTACGGGCAGGCATCCCTCGTCGAGGTCATCCCGTCGGTGCTCGCCGCGCTCGGCGACCGCACCCACGACAACCACCTGGCCCTGCCCGAGGCCGCCCATGCCGTGCTCGTCGTCGTGGACGGCCTCGGCCACCTGCAACTGCAGGAGGCGGCAGCGGACGCGCCGCTGCTCGCGGCCGCCGCAGATGCGGCCGGTCCCATCGACGCGGCCTTCCCCACGACGACCCCCTGCGGGTTGGCCTCGCTCACCCTTGGGCTCCCGCCGGGCCGCCACGGACTCGTCGGTGCCACGTTCCTGCTGCCCGACTTCGACCGCGTGCTGAACCCGCTGCACTGGCAGCACACACCCCCGCCCGTCGCTGTGCAGCCCGAGCCCACGCTGTTCCGGGGCACCGACATCCCGGTGCGCTCCCATGGGCCGGCCCAGTACGTCGACAGCGGCCTCACGCGGGTGCTCCTCGATGGTGCGACACCCGAGCCCTACGAGCGCTTCGCGGCCGCACGCGTCGTGGCCCGACCCGGGACGCTCGACTACGTGTACCTGCCCGACCTCGACAAGGCCGGGCACCTCCACGGGCCCGGCGCACCCGCCTGGCGGAGCGCCCTGCGGCAGGTGGAGGCGCACATCGCGGCGCTCGTGGCCGGGCTGCCGCCCGATTCGATCATCGTCGTCACAGCGGACCACGGCATGGTGTGGGTGCCCGACGATCGGCGCATCGACGTCGACGCCCCCGAACTGCAGGCCGGGGTGTCGCGCATGGCCGGGGAGCCGCGCATGCGCCACCTCTACACCGCGTCGCCGGCGGGCGTGCAGGCGCGCTGGCATGCCCGGCTCGGCGAGCGCGCGCATGTGCTGCTGCGCAGCGAGGCGGTGGACGCCGGGCTCGTCGGCGATGCGGACGAGATGCTCATCGAGCGCATCGGCGACGTCATCGCCATCGCCCGCGACGACTGGGCCTTCACGTCGCGGCTCGTCGATCCCAAGCCGTCGGGCCTGCGGGGCCTGCACGGTGCACTCACTGACGCCGAGCTGCTCGTGCCGCGCGCCGTGCTCCGCGGCGCGGCATGAGGCGCCCACACCCGCCCAACTGCAAGGATGCGCCATCATGGCCGAGCTCATCTACTACTGCGGCACCATGGACAGCGGCAAGTCCACGTTGGCACTCCAGACGGAGCACAACCATGCCTCCCGTGGGCGCCGCGGCCTCATCTACACACGGCAGGACCGTGCCGGCGCAGGCATCCTGTCCTCCCGGCTGGGACTCGAGGCGCCAGCCATCGAGGTGACCGAGGACCTCGACTTCCATCGCGAGGTCGTGCA
Organism: Actinomycetes bacterium; assembly: GCA_021824095.1. Taxonomy (GTDB): domain Bacteria; phylum Actinomycetota; class Actinomycetes; order S36-B12; family UBA5976; genus JAKALQ01. The sequence continues at coordinate 2,313 of JAKALQ010000118.1, read as the reverse complement.
GATCCTGTCGCACGGTGAGCGCGTCGACTTCCTCATCTGCGATGAGGCGCAGTTCTACACGCCCGACCAGGTCGAGCAGTTGGCCCGCATCGTCGACAACCTCGGCATCGACGTCTTCGCGTTCGGCATCCTCGCCGACTTCCGCACCCGGCTGTTCCCCGGGTCGATGCGACTCGTCGAACTCGCCGATCGCATCCAGGCGCTGCAGGTGGAGGCGCTGTGCTGGTGCGGGGCGCGGGCCACGCACAATGCGCGCACGGTCGGTGGCGTCATGGTGCTGGAGGGCGAGCAGGTGGTCGTGGGCGACACGGAGGGGGACGCGGTGGTGGCCTATGAGGTGCTCTGCCGCCGTCATCACATGCGCGGTGTCACCGCGCGCACCGCACAGTCGCAGCACATGTCACCCGAGCCGCTGCCCTTCGCCCGCGACTGAGCGTCCGGGCCCCGTCAGTCGGTGTCGGTGGGGGCGCCAAAGAGGATCTCGTCCCAGGACGGCACAGGCTTGCGGCGGCGCCCACCGCGGGGCGGCTGCGGCTCCTCCGGAGCGAACTCGTCCTCGTCGTCCCGGCGCTTCATCGGCACGACGTTGTCGACCGGCCCCTGCACCGTGCGGAACACCGGCAGTGTCGGCTTCGCCACGATGTCCGACTCCGGTGCGACCACCGGGGGCTCGCCGAGGAGCCAGTGCGCCTCGTCGTCGATCGGCGACACCACGGCGGCGCGGGCATCAAAGCGCCAGGTGGCACGGCGGGCGCCCTCCTGGCTCGCGTAGGTGAGCGAGACCTCCCAGGTGCCGTCGTCGAGTCGGCGCGCGTCCCAGGTGGCGGCCGCGAGGTCGACCCCGAGGGGAACCAGGCGGTCCTGCACGATGTCGCCGAGCGGCCCCACGCCGGATGCGCGGCGTACGAGCGTCTCGCGGGCACGGGTCGCGATATGTGCGCGCTCCTGCAGGATGGGCACGGCGAAGGCCATGATCCGCTCCTCGGGTGTGCCGGTCTGCGCGGCGAGGGAGGCCACGTCGGCACCGGCACGGATGCGGGCCTGGATCTCACGCGGGGAGAGGGCACCAGGCCCGGCTGCCGGGGAGGTGCGGGGGATGAGGGCGGCGGCGAGGCGATCATCCATCGGCAGCTCGGACTCGACGCCCTGCGCATCGCGCACGATGATGCGGGTGCCATCGGCGCTCACGCGCACGAACTCCAAGGCCGCCACGAGATCCTCCCCTTCGAACGGCTACAGTCTGGCGCGAGGCGACGTGTCGATCCAACACCGCGTGCGGCGCGTCCCTGCGAATCGGAGCACCATGACCTCCCTCGGCGACATCCGCGACCTGGCCCTGCGCATCGCCCTCGAGTGCGCGCCGATCCCCGCGGACGCACAGCCGCGCGTGCACCAGGCCCGCTCGATGGCCACCGACACGAAGTCCTCGGAGGTCGATCTCGTCACCGAGCTCGACACCGCCACGGAGACGGCGATCATCCGCTGCATCCGCGAGGCCCGTCCCGATGACGGCATCCTCGGTGAGGAGGGGGCCGCCACCACCGGCACTACGGGCCTCACCTGGGTCATCGACCCCATCGACGGCACCGTGAACTACTTCTTCGGCCATCCGCAGTGGTGCATCTCGATCGGGGTCGTCGATGCGGCAGGCGTGCCCGTCGTGGGCGTCGTGCATGCGCCGGCACTCGGGGAGACCTACGTCGCGGCACGTGGTGCGGGAGCGTTCCTGCTGCTCGGCGACGATCGCATCGACCTCACGCCGCCGCCCGAGGCACCACTGGAGCTCGCCCTCATCGCCACCGGCTTCAGCTACGACCGCGAGCGTCGCGTCGCCATCGCCCGGGCCATCGCAGACCTTGCACCACGGGTGCGCGACTTCCGTCGGCCGGGTGCTGCCGCACTCGACATCTGCGCTGTCGCCGCGGGCCGCCTCAACGGGTACTTCGAGCGCGACCTCAAGCCATGGGATCGGGTCGCTGCGTTCGCGGTGGCGCACGAGGTGGGACTCACCACCACGGTGCTCGGTGACCCTGCCGGTCACGGGCTCACGATCGTCGCCACTCCCGAGCTGGCGCAGACGTTGCGACGCGAGCTCGCGTCGCTGGGGGTTGCGGACTGAGCCTCAGTCGAGGCGACGCAGTTCGGTTCGGTACCACGCGGCGTTGTGCACGTAGGTGTCGACGGATTCGCGGATGACGTCCTGCGGGGCTGCGTTCTCGACGATGCGGGCGGGCACGCCTCGCGCCAGGGCATGGGCCGGCACCTGCACGTCGTTTGCCACCACGGCGCCAGCGGCCACGAGTGCGCCGGCGC
>JAKALQ010000117.1 GCA_021824095.1 Actinomycetes bacterium | reverse complement strand
GGCGGTCGGGCGGCCGGCCGTCCGTACGCCGGTACGCTTCGCCCTCGTGGCTGAGTTCATCTACACGCTCAAGAAGGCCCGCAAGGCACATGGCGACAAGGTCATCCTCGATGACGTCACCCTCATGTTCCTGCCGGGCGCCAAGATCGGCGTCGTCGGTCCCAACGGAGCCGGCAAGTCGACGCTCTTGAAGATCATGGCGGGCGTCGAGCAGGTGTCGAACGGCGAGGCCTACCTGTCGCCCGGCTACACCGTCGGCATGCTCGCCCAGGAGCCGGTGCTCGACGAGACCAAGACGGTGCTCGGCAACGTGCAGGATGGCGTGGCCGGCACCATGGCGATGCTGGCCCGCTTCAACGAGATCTCGGCCGAGATGGCCAATCCCGATGCCGACTATGACAGCCTGCTCGCCGAGATGGGCCGCCTGCAGGAGGAGATCGACCACCGCAACGCGTGGGACCTCGACGCCCAGCTGGAGATGGCGATGGACGCGCTGCGCTGCCCGCCCGGGGACTCCGCCATCGAGGTGCTCTCGGGTGGCGAGAAGCGCCGTGTGGCACTGTGCAAGCTGCTGCTGCAGCAGCCCGACCTGCTGCTGCTCGACGAGCCCACGAACCACCTCGACGCCGAGTCGGTGCAGTGGCTCGAGCAGCACCTCGAGAAGTACCCGGGCACAGTGATCGCCATCACCCACGATCGCTACTTCCTTGACAACGTCGCGGAGTGGATCCTCGAGCTCGACCGCGGCCGCACCTACCCATACGAGGGCAACTACACGACCTACCTTGAGACGAAGAAGTCGCGCCTCAAGGTCGAGGGGCAGAAGGACGCCAAGCTTGCCCGACGCCTCTCCGAGGAGATCGAGTGGGTGCGCTCCAACGCCAAGGCTCGGCAGACGAAGAGCCGCGCCCGCCTCGAGCGCTACGAGGAGATGGCTGCCGAGGCCGAGAAGACGCGCAAGCTCGACTTCGAGGAGATCCAGATCCCGCCGGGGCCGCGCCTCGGTTCGCTCGTCGTCGAGGCACAGCGCCTCTCGAAGGGCTTCGACGATCGCCTGCTCATCGACAACCTGTCGTTCACGCTGCCGCGCAACGGCATCGTCGGTGTCATCGGCCCCAACGGCGTCGGCAAGACCACGCTCTTCCGCATGATCGTGGCCGCCGCCACCGGTGAGACCGACAATCCGGCGGCACTGCCGGACGATGGCGCCATCCGCGTCGGCGACACGGTGAAGCTGTCGTACGTCGATCAGGGTCGCGCGGGCCTCGATGGCACGAAGACGCTGTGGGAGGTCGTGTCCGACGGGCTCGACTGGCTCAAGGTCGGCAACGTCGAGGTGCCCTCGCGCGCCTACGTGTCCGCCTTCGGCTTCAAGGGTCCCGACCAGCAGAAGCCCACGGCCGTGCTCTCCGGTGGCGAGCGCAACCGCCTCAACCTCGCGCTCACGCTGAAGCAGGGCGGCAACCTGCTGCTGCTCGACGAGCCCACGAACGACCTCGATGTCGAGACGCTCGCCTCACTGGAGAACGCGCTGCTCGAGTTCCCCGGCTGCGCTGTCATCACCTCGCACGACCGCTGGTTCCTTGACCGCATCGCGACGCACATCCTCGCCTACGAGGGTGACTCGCAATGGTTCTGGTTCGAGGGCAACTTCGAGTCCTACGAGAAGAACAAGGTCGAGCGCCTCGGCGCCGAGGCCGCGCGCCCCCACCGCGCCACCTACCGCAAGCTCACGAGAGGCTGACCCATGGCCCGGCATCGCTTCGTCATCCCGCTGCGCTGGGCCGACTTCGATGCCATGTCGCATGTGAACAACGCGCGCTACCTGGAGTTCATGCAGGACGCGCGCGTCTCACTCATCCACGCCATGGGCCTCGACACCACCTCGCTGCTGCAGCTGGGGCACTTCGTGGCGCGCAACGAGATCGACTATGTGCGCCCGATCGGCATGGACGATCACGAGGTCGTCGTCGAGCTCTGGGTGAGCAGGTTCGGCGGCGCGTCCTACGACGTGCGCTACGAGGTGCTCGATGAGCGCGGTGTCGTCTGCGCCCGGGCGAAGTCGGTGATGGTCACGGTTGACGTGCCCACGGGCGCCGCGGTGCGCATCCCCGACGAGGTGCGGGCGCAGCTCGAGCGCTTCTTCGAGGACGCCACCGACTGACGCGCCCATGCGCCACTGACGCCCACATGACTGCGGCCTGCGCACCGGGATCCGGTGGCAGGCCGCAGTCATGCGCTGGATCAGCGCTCGAACCACACCGCCGTGTCGGCAGGCACCACGACATCGTCCGACGCGAGCCGTTCGAGGGTGGGCCGGGACGACGCGAGGATGACGCCCGGTTGCGGGACCGTCACAGGCGTCGCGCCGGTGTTGCACACGACGAGCACCGACGGGCCGCCAAGGCGTCCGGGACGCTCGAAGGCCAGCACCTCGTCGCCGAGGCCGAGGTCGTCGCGCCACTGCATCTCGCCGTCGCCGAGTGCCGGCATGGTGCGTCGCAGGTGCAGTGCCGTCCGGGTCAGGCGCAACGTCGATGCCGGGTCGTCGGCCTGCGCCTCGGCCGACAGGTCACGCCAGTGCGCGGGCTGGGTGAGCCAGGCCGCGGGGCCGGTGGAGAAGCCGAAGCTGTTGCCGGAGCGGGTCCACGGCAACGGCACGCGGCAGCCGTCGCGCAACCCGTCGGTGCCCCCGGAGCGGAACCACGCCGGATCCTGACGCTCGGCAGCGGGGATGCCGGTGACCTCCTCGAGGCCGAGTTCCTGGCCCTGGTAGATGTAGGCGCTGCCCGGCAGCGCGAGCATGAGCAGCATGGCCGCCCGCGCACGGTCGCGGCCGACACGTTCCTGCTCCTCGGTGATGGGCGTGGTGAGGATGCGGTACTCGAGCCGGTCGGTGCCCTCCTCCGGCCGCCCCGTGCGCCCGCGATCGTTGAAGGCGTAGCGGTGCACGGCGCGCGGCACGTCGTGATTCTCGATGACCCACGTCGTCGGGGCGCCGACGGCGCGGTCATTGCGCAGCGAGTCGTCGATGACGGTGCGGAACTCGTCGGCGCGGAAGTTGCAGCGCAGGAACGGGAAGTTGAAGCCCGTGTGCAGCTCGTCCGCGCGCAGGTAGTCGGCCAGACGGTGGGCGGTGCCCACCCAGATCTCGCCGACGAAGATGCGTGCCGGTGTGTAGGTGTCGGCGATGGCCCGCCAGCGGCGGTAGATCTCGTGCACCCCCGGCTGGTCCCACATGGGTTCCGGCACAACGTCGACGAGCGTGCCCTCGGCATCGCGCACCTCGAGGCTGCCCTCACTGTCGGGCAGGCCGGGCACCTTCACCAGCCCGTGGGCAACGTCGATGCGGAAGCCGTCGACGCCGCGATCGAGCCAGAAGCGCAGGGTCTCGTCGAACTCGCCGATGACGTCGGGGTTGTCCCAGTTGACGTCCGGCTGCGTGCTGTCGAAGAGGTGCAGGTACCAGTAGCCCGTGGGTGCGCCCTCGGCGTCACGGATGGGCGACCAGGCGTCGCCGCTGAAGACGCAGCGCCAGTTGTTCGGCGGCAGCGCTCCGTTGTCGCCGCGACCGCGGGCCACGTGGTAGCGCGCCCACTCCGGCGAGCCGGGAGCCGTGCCGAGGGCGGCCTGGAAGAAGCGATGCTCCGAGCTCGTGTGGTTCGGCACGATGTCGACGAGCACGCGGATGCCGAGGTCGTGTGCCTCCGCGATGAGCGTCTCGACCTCGGCGAGGGTGCCGAAGCGCGGGTCGATGTCGCGGTAGTCCGCAACGTCGTAGCCGCCGTCGTTGTCGGGACTGCGGTAGAAGGGGGAGAACCACACGGCGTCGACGCCGAGGTCGGCGAGGTGCCGCAGGCGGGCACGCACGCCATTGGCGTCGCCGTAGCCATCGCCGTTGGAGTCGGCCCATGACTTCGGGTAGATCTGGTAGATGACGGCGTCGCGCCAC
>JAKALQ010000031.1 GCA_021824095.1 Actinomycetes bacterium | reverse complement strand
GCGCTGCGCCTCGCCACCCGAGAGGGTCGTGGCCGGCTGGCCCAGGCGCACATAGCCAAGGCCGACGTCGACGAGCGTGCGCAGGTGGCGGGCGATCGCCGGCACCGGCTCGAAGAACTCGAGCCCCTCGGCGATCGGCATGTCGAGCACCTGGGCGATGGTCTTGCCCTTGTAGTGCACCTCAAGCGTCTCGCGGTTGTAGCGCGCGCCCTGGCACACCTCGCAGGGCACGTACACGTCGGGCAGGAAGTTCATCTCGATGCGGATGGTGCCGTCGCCGCTGCACGCCTCGCAGCGCCCGCCCTTCACGTTGAATGAGAAGCGCCCCTGCTGGTAGCCGCGGATCTTGGCCTCGGGCGTCTCGGCGAAGAGGCGCCGCACATGGTCGAAGACGCCGGTGTAGGTGGCGGGATTGGACCGGGGCGTGCGTCCGATGGGGCTCTGGTCGACGTGCACCACCTTGTCGACGTGGTGGAGGCCGGAGATGCGCCGGTGGCGGGCGGGGACGGTGTGGGCGCCGTTCAGTTCGCGCGCGAGCGCCGCGTACAGCACGTCGTTCACGAGCGTGGACTTGCCCGAGCCGCTCACCCCCGTGACGGCGGTGAACACGCCAAGGGGGAAGTCGACGGTGACGTCCTTGAGGTTGTGCTCTGCCGCACCCTCGACACGCAGCGTGCGATCGGGGTCGATCGGGCGACGCGTCGACGGCGTTGTGATGGCCATGGTGCCCGCGAGGTACTGCCCGGTGAGGCTGCGCTGCTCGCCGATGAGGTCGTCGTACGTGCCGGACACCACCACCTCGCCGCCGTGCTCCCCGGCACCCGGGCCGATGTCGACGATCCAGTCCGCCGTGCGGATCGTGTCCTCGTCGTGCTCGACGACGATGAGGGTGTTGCCGAGGTCGCGCAGGCGCACGAGGGTCTCAATGAGGCGATGGTTGTCGCGCTGGTGCAGGCCGATGCTCGGCTCGTCGAGCACGTAGAGGACGCCGGTGAGCCCGGAGCCGATCTGCGTGGCGAGGCGGATGCGTTGCGCCTCACCGCCGGCGAGGGTGGCGGCGGCACGGTCGAGGCTCAGGTAGTCGAGGCCGACGTCGACGAGGAAGCGCAGGCGCTCGTTCACCTCCTTGAGCACGCGCTCGGCGATCTGCCGGTCGCGCTTCGAGAGCGTGAGCCCGCGCAGGAACGTGGCGCACTCCCCGATCGACATCGACGACACGTCGGCGATGGAGCGCCCGTCGATGGTGACCGCGAGGATGAGGGGCTTGAGCCGTCGCCCGTCGCAGGCAGTGCAGGGCACGACGCGCATGTAGCCCTCGTAGCGCTCACGGCTGGCATCGGATTCCGATTCGCGGTGCTTGCGCTCGACGAAGGGCACCACGCCCTCGAAGCCGGAGCTGTACTCGCGGGTGCGGCCGTAGCGATTGCGGTAGCGCACATGCACCTCATGCTCGTGCCCGTGCAGGACGGCCTTGCGGGCCTTGGCCGGCAGCGACTTCCACGGGGTGCGCATGTCGAAGCCGAGGTCGTCGGCAAGTCCCTGCAACAGGCGCTGGAAGTACTCCGACACATGGCCGCTCGCCCACGGCGCGATGGCGCCCTCGGCAAGCGACAACTCGTCATCGGGCACCACGAGGGCGGGGTCCACCTCGAGCTGTGTGCCGAGGCCGGTGCACTCCGGGCAGGCGCCGAAGGGCGAGTTGAAGGAGAACGAGCGCGGCTCGAGGGCCTCGAAGGAGAGGCCGTCGCGCGGGCAGGCAAGGTGCTCGGAGAAGGTGCGCTCGCGTCCCGCATCCCCTTCGGGCAGGTCGACGAAGTCGAGCACCACGACACCCGCACCCAGGCCGAGTGCGGTCTCGATGGAGTCGTTGATGCGCTTGCGGGCACTGGTGCGCACGGTGAGGCGGTCGACCACCACCTCGATGGTGTGCTTCTCCTGCTTCTTCAGCACCGGTACCTCGGCGATCGCGTACACAGTGCCGTCCACGCGCACGCGGGCATAGCCCTGCACCCCGAGCGCCCGGATGAGGTCGACGTACTCGCCCTTGCGCTCGCGGATGACGGGAGCCAGCACCTGGAAGCGGGTGCCCTCGTCGATCTCGAGGATGCGGTCGACGATCTGCTGCGCGCTCTGCTTCGCGATGGGATCACCGCAGATGGGGCAATGGGGCTGGCCGATGCGGGCGTACAGCAGGCGCAGGTAGTCATGCACCTCGGTGATCGTGCCGACCGTGGAGCGCGGGTTGCGCGAGGTGGACTTCTGGTCGATCGAGACGGCAGGCGACAGGCCCTCGATGAAGTCGACGTCGGGCTTGTCCATCTGCCCGAGGAACTGCCGCGCGTATGCACTCAGTGACTCGACGTAGCGGCGTTGCCCCTCCGCGAAGATGGTGTCGAAGGCAAGGCTCGACTTCCCCGACCCCGAGAGGCCGGTGAACACAACGAGCGCGTCCCTCGGGATGGTGAGGGACACGTTCTTCAGATTGTGCTCACGGGCGCCGCGGATGACGAGGTGGTCATTCGCCATGGGTTTCCTCCGAGGGGCGTTCGATGACGCCAGGTTCGCCCTGGCGTCGATTGCGGGCATCGGCACCGAGGGAGAGCACCGCGGTGACTAGGAGCACAACGGTGATGACCAGCAGGGAACTTCCCGTCGTGATCTCGGGGGCACCATGCCACCAGAGTTCGTGGACGGCGTGCAGCATGAGCTTGACCCCGATGAAGGCCAGGATGATGGCCAGGCCTCGGCTGAGGTAGATGAGCCGGTCGAGCAATCCCTGCACGAGGAAGAACAGCTGGCGCAGGCCCATGAGGGCGAAGGCGTTGGAGGCGAAGACGAGGAAGCCCTCGGAGGTGAGCCCGAGGATGGCGGGGATGCTGTCGAGGGCGAAGAGCAGGTCGGTGCTCCCGATGGCCACCATGACGAGCGCCAGCGGCGTGATGTGCCGCACCTGCTCGATGTGCAGCGTGAGGCGTCCCTCGTGGTACTCCTCGGTGACCGGGATGATGCGCCGTACCCACTGCACGAGTCGGTTCTCGGTCTCCTCCTCCGGATCCTGCTCGCGCGCCACATGCCATGCCGTCCAGAGCAGGAAGAGCCCGAAGACGAGGAAGGTGCCGACGAAGCGGTTGATGAGGGTGGCACCCGCGGCGATCATGATGGCGCGCAGCACCAGGGCGATGGCGATGCCGGCGAGCAGCACGCGGTGCCAGTACAGGCGCGGTACGGCGAACGAGTTGAGGATCACGAGGAAGACGAACAGGTTGTCGATGCTCAGGCTGTACTCGGTGACGTAGCCCGCCACGTACTGGGTGGCGTACTCGTGGCCCCACACCACGAGCACCCACACGCCGAAGGCGGCCGCGGCGGCGACATAGAAGCCGATCCACTTCGCGGCCCTGGTGGTGGTGAAGGCACTGGGATGGCGCTCCGCCACAACGAAGTCGAGCACGAACATGCCGGCGATGAGGCCGAGCGCGATCGCCCACTGCCAGGTGGTGACGTTCATCGCGTGGCCTCCTGCATGGCGCGCAGTTCGCGCTTCAGTTCGTTCACCTCGTCGCGGTAGCGGGCCGCCACCTCGAACTGCAGCTCGGCGGCGGCTGCGTGCATGGCCGCGGTGAGCTCCTCGATCTCCGCCACCAGGTCCTCCTGCGCCGCGTTCGCGCTCCGGGCCTTCACACCACGTGCCTGCCGGGCCTGCGCGAGCAGGCTCGCCGTGTCCTCGTCCTCGCGGGCGAGGGTGTCCGTGATGTCGGCGATGCGCTTGCGCAGGGGCTGCGGGTCGATGCCGTGCTCGGTGTTGTAGGCGACCTGCTTGGCACGGCGACGGTTGGTCTCGCCGATGGCCTGCTCCATGGCGGGCGTCACCGAGTCGGCGTACATGATGACCTGCCCACTCACATTGCGGGCGGCGCGACCGATCGTCTGGATGAGCGAGGTCGCGGAGCGCAGGAAGCCGGCCTTGTCGGCGTCAAGGATGGCCACGAGCGACACCTCGGGCAGGTCGAGTCCCTCACGCAGCAGGTTGATGCCGACGAGCACGTCGACGATCCCCAGGCGCAGTTCGCGCAGCAGCTCGACGCGGCGCAGGGTGTCGACCTCGGAATGCAGGTACTGCACCTTGATGCCGCGCTCGAGCAGGTAGTCCGTGAGGTCCTCGCTCATCTTCTTCGTGAGCGTGGTGACGAGCACCCGCTCGCCGCGCTCGATGCGCAGGTGCACCTCGTGCAGCAGGTCGTCGATCTGGCCTCGCGTGGGCTTCACCACGATCTCAGGATCGACGAGGCCGGTGGGGCGGATCACCTGCTCCACCACGTCACCGCCGACGCGCTCGAGTTCGTACGTGCCAGGGGTGGCAGAGAGGTAGATCGTCTGCCCCACCCGCTCCTGGAACTCGTTGAACCGGAGCGGACGGTTGTCCATGGCGCTCGGCAGGCGGAAGCCGTGCTCCACGAGCGTGCGCTTGCGGCTCATGTCGCCCTCGAACATGCCGCCGATCTGCGGCACCGTCACATGCGATTCGTCGATGACGAGGAGGAAGTCCTCCGGGAAGTAGTCGAGCAGGCAGTTCGGTGGGGTGCCCGGGCCACGTCCGTCGATCATGCGCGAGTAGTTCTCGATGCCGCGGCAGATGCCGGTCTCGGCCAGCATCTCGAGGTCGAACGTCGTGCGCATCTTCAGGCGCTGCGCCTCGAGCAGCTTGCCCTGCCGCTCAAGCTCCTGCAGGCGGTCACGCAGCTCGTCCTCGATCTCGGAGACGGCACGCGCCATGCGCTCCTCACCGGCCACATAGTGCGTGGCCGGGAAGAGGTGGATGTACCGGTCGTCCGAGACCACCTCGCCGGTGAGCGGGTCAAGGGTGAGCAGGCGCTCGATCTCATCGCCGAAGAACTCGATGCGCACCGCATGCTCCTCGTACACCGGGAACACCTCGACGGTGTCGCCACGGGCGCGGAAGGTGCCGCGTTCGAAGGCGATGTCATTGCGCGTGTACTGGATGTCGACGAAGCGGCGCAGGAGGGCATCACGCTCGATGGTCTGGCCGACCTCGAGCGTCACCATGCGATCGATGTACTCCTGCGGCGTGCCAAGGCCGTAGATGCAGGACACCGTGGCGACGACGACGACGTCACGTCGGGTGAGCAACGAGGTCGTGGCGGAGTGGCGCAGTCGCTCGACCTCGGTGTTGATGGCCGAATCCTTCTCGATGAAGGTGTCGGTCTGCGGCACATAGGCCTCAGGCTGGTAGTAGTCGTAGTACGAGACGAAGTACTCGACAGCGTTGTTCGGCAGCAGTTCCCGCAGTTCCTGCGCCAGCTGCGCGGCGAGCGTCTTGTTCGGCGCCATCACGAGGGTGGGCCGCTGCAGCTGCTCGATCACCCACGCAGTGGTGGCGGACTTGCCCGTGCCGGTCGCGCCGAGCAGCACCACATCACGGTCACCCCGCTCGATGCGCGCCGCGATCTCGGCGATGGCCGCCGGTTGGTCGCCGCTCGGTTGGTACTCGCTGATGACGCGGAAGGGGCTGACCGTGCGACGCAGGTCAGAGATCGCGCGTGTCATGCCGGAGGTCCTCCCACAGGGCCGTCACCCGGTCCCGCAGGTCGGTGAGATCGCCGTCGTTCACGATGACGTGGTGCGCATGCTCGCGATACGCCATGGGCCCGGGGGCGGCGGCGATGCGGGCGAAGATGTCGGCGTCCTGCATGCCCCGCTCGCGCAACCGCCCGACGCGCACGCCCTCGTCGGCTTCAACACAGATGACGACGTCACCCGGTTGCGGTGTGGGTGGCAGCGGGAACTCGAACACGAGCACATGGTCGGCGGGGTTGGACGCGCGCAGCGCTGCCATGCGCGCATGCACGCGCGGATGGAGGATGGCCTCGAGTTCGCGCAGCAGGCTGTCATCGCCGAACACGTGACGGGCGACGTCGGCCCGGCTCACGGGACCCGGGAGCCCGAGGAGGGCTGCCACCTCGGCCTGCACGTCCGGATCCTCGTGCAGTTCGTGCACGATGGTGTCGGCGTCCACCGTGGTGGCGCCGAGGCCGCGCAGCAGCGCCGCGACGGACGACTTGCCGCAGCCGATGCCACCGGTGAGGAGCACGATCATGTGGCGAATCTATCCGGTCCGACCCTCCACAGACGCAACCGGCGGCCCCCAATCGGGGACCGCCGGTCGTGATGCGGTGGACTCAGCCGTTCAGCTGGTCGCGCAGCGCCTGCAGTGCGGCATCGTCGGCGAGGGCACCGGTGGCCGGCGCCGGGCTGCTGTAGCCCGAGGCCGCGGCGGCCTCTGCCTCGGCCACCTGGGCGGCCGCGATCTGCGCCTTGTGCGCCTCCCAGCGGGTGTGAGCCTCGGCGTACTGGCGCTCCCACTCGAGGCGCTCGTCGTCCGAACCCGGCTTCCACTCGCCCGTCTCCGGGTCGAAGCCGCTGGGGCCGATGTAGCGGCCGGCCTCGTCGTAGGACGGGGCCATGCCGTACAGGTAGGGATCGAAGGTGTCGTCGGCGCTGTCGCTGGCCTGCTTGAGGGACAGCGAGATGCGGCGACGGTCGAGGTCGATGTCGATGACCTTCACCATCACCTCGTCGTCGACCTGGACGACCTGCTCCGGGATCTCGACGTGGCGCTCAGCAAGCTCGCTGATGTGCACGAGGCCCTCGATGCCGTCCGAGACGCGGACGAAGGCACCGAACGGCACGAGCTTCGTGACCTTGCCGGGCACGACCTGGCCGATCTGGTGCGTGCGCGCAAAGTGCTGCCACGGGTCCTCCTGCGTCGACTTGAGCGACAGCGACACGCGCTCGCGCTCGAAGTCCACGTCGAGCACCTCGACCGTGACCTCCTGGCCGACCTCGACAACCTCGTTCGGGTGGTCGATGTGCTTCCAGGACAGCTCGGACACGTGCACGAGACCGTCGACGCCACCGAGGTCGACGAAGGCGCCGAAGTTCACGATGGACGAGACGACGCCCTTGCGGATCTGGCCCTTCTGCAGGTTGTTGAGGAAGGTCGAGCGGCTCTCGCTCTGCGACTGCTCGAGGAAGGCGCGACGCGACAGCACGACGTTGTTGCGGTTCTTGTCGAGCTCGATGATCTTGGCCTCGATCTCCTTGCCGATGTACGGCTGGAGGTCACGGACGCGACGCATCTCGACGAGGGACGCGGGAAGGAAGCCACGGAGGCCGATGTCGAGGATGAGGCCGCCCTTGACGACCTCGATGACCGTGCCCTTGACGACACCGTCCTCTTCCTTGATCTTCTCGATGGAGCCCCAGGCGCGCTCGTACTGGGCGCGCTTCTTCGACAGGATGAGGCGACCTTCCTTGTCCTCCTTCTGGAGCACAAGGGCCTCGACCTTGTCACCGAGGGTGACGAGTTCGCTGGGATCGACGTCCTGCTTGATGGACAGTTCGCGGGAGGGGATCACGCCTTCGGTCTTGTAGCCGACGTCGAGGAGCACCTCGTCGCGGTCGACCTTCACGATGATGCCTTCGAGGATGTCACCGTCGTTGAAGTTCTTGATGGTGGCATCGATGGCGGCGAGGATGTCCTCTGCCGAGCCGATATCGTTGATCGCGATACCGGCGTTCTGGGGTGTGCTCATGGAGTAGGGGCTCCGGTGGATGCTTGTCGGTGATGCCCGTGACGGTTGTCACGCGCAAGGCGCAAGCCTATCCCCTCCGCGCTAGGACTCAGAACGGGTCGAAATCTGTGGTGATTTGTCCGCCCGTTCTGAGTCCTAGCGTGGAATGCACGGTGCCGCGCGTGGGGGGTGGGGTCAGTGGGCGGCGGCGTCCCAGTTGTGGCCGACGCCGACGCTCACATCGAGTGGGACGGCAAGGTCGACGGCATGGCCCATCTCGTGCTGGACGAGTGCGCTCACCGCGTGCACCTCATCCTGCGGGCACTCGAGGACGAGTTCGTCGTGCACCTGCAGCAGGAGCCGGCTGCGGACGCCCGCGGACGCCAGCGCCTGCTCCACGCGCAGCATGGCCACCTTGATGATGTCGGCAGCACTGCCCTGGATGGGCGCGTTCAGGGCCATGCGCTCAGCGAGCTCACGGCGCACGCGCTGGTCGCTCGACAGGTCGGGCAGGTAGCGCCGACGCCCGAGCATGGTCTCCGTGTACCCGGTGCGCCGGGCCTCGGCGACGACGTCACGCAGGTACTCCTGCACGCGCCCGAAGCGCTCGAAGTACAGGTCCATGAGCCGCTGCGCCTCTGTCGCGTCCACCCCCAGCTGCTGCGCCAGGCCGAACGCCGACAACCCGTAGGCGAGCCCGTACGACATGGCCTTGATGCGACGCCGCAGGTCCGGTGAGACGCCGTCAGCCGGCACGCCGAACACGAGCGACGCCATGGTCGTGTGCAGGTCCTCCCCCTCACGGAAGGCCGCGATGAGCGCAGCATCGCCCGACAGGTGCGCCATGATGCGCAGCTCGATCTGGCTGTAGTCGGCCGTCATGAGCACGTCGTAGCCATCACCCGGGACGAACGCGTGACGGATGCGCCGTCCGTCGGCCGTGCGCACGGGGATGTTCTGCAGGTTGGGATCGGTGCTCGCGAGCCGGCCCGTGGCGGCCACCGTCTGCTGGAAGGTGGTGTGCACCCGCCCGTCCGCCGCAATCGCCGGCAGCAGCCCGGTGACGGTCTGGCGCAGCTTCGACGTCTCGCGCCATTGCAGGAGGTGCGCGAGCAGCGGGTCATGCGTGCGCTCGAAGAGCGACTGCAGCGCCTCCGCGTCGGTGGTGTAGCCGGTCTTCGTACGCTTGGTGCGCGGCAGGCCGCGCCGTTCAAAGAGGATCTCCTGCAGCTGCTTCGGTGAGCCGAGGTTGAAGGACGTCCCCGCGATCTCGTGCGCGGCCCGCTCCTCCCCCGCGATACGGCCAGCAAACTCGTGATCCAGCTCCTCCAGCGCACCCCGGTCGATGGCTATGCCACGCGCCTCCATCGCCGCCAGCAGCGTCACGAGCGGCAGTTCCAACTCGTCATGCAACCGCAGCTGCCCGTCGGCACGTAGCGTGGTGACGAGGTGCGCATGCAACGCCAGGGTGGCCGCGGCCGCGGCACCGAGGTCGGTGACGTCGGGCTCATCGAACAGCGAATCACCTGAAGACGACGGGCTCCCGACGGTGAGGCCCAGGAAGCGCTGCGCGCACTCCCCCAGATCCGTCGACCGCAGACCGGGCAGGGCGATGTACGACAGCAGTGCGGTGTCCGCCACCCAGCCGGTGAACGCGGGTTGGACCCGCAGCAGCGGCTTCACATGGTGCCCAACCAGGTGGCCATGCGCGATGAGGCGCTCGACGAGCGCGGGCGTCGCGGGTGCAGCCGCGGCCTCCCCCGCGCCCACAGCGACACCAAGGTGCGTGACGACGTCGCCCGTAAGCCGCCAGGCCACCGCGACTGGCGCGCCGGCCTGGACCCCCTCGAGCAGCGCCAGCGGATCGGCACTGACGACCGCGGGAGCCGGTGCCGGTGCTGCGTTCTGCCCGATGTAGCGCAGGGCGCGGGGACGGAGCGCAGTGAACTGCAGCGCATCGAACAGTTCGTGCAGTCGCGCCGCGTCGGCACCCGTCGGGTGCAGGTCGTCCCAACTGCCGACGCCCGGCACATCACGCACCAGCTCGGTGAGCTGCCGGTTGCGCAGCACCTGCGCGAGGTGTGCCCGGAAGCTCTCGCCGGCCTTCCCGCGCAGGGCATCGGCATGCGCCACCAGGCCCTGCAGGTCGCCGTACTCGCGCAGCCATGTGGCTGCCGTCTTCTCGCCGACGCCCGGCACCCCGGGGAGGTTGTCGCTCGTATCGCCCCGCATCGCCGCGACATCGGGGTACTGACGCGGTGTGACGCCGTACTTCTCCTGCACGGCCTCGGGGGTCATCTCCGCGAGGTCGCTCACGCCCTTGCGTGGGTAGAGGACGGTGATGTGCTCGTCCACCAGCTGCAGCGCGTCGCGGTCACCGGTGAGGATCGTGACGTCCGCGCCTGCGGCGGCGGCCTGCGTCGCCCAGGTCGCGATGATGTCGTCCGCCTCGTATCCCTGCAGGCTGGCGTACCGGATGCCGAGGGCATCGAGGACGTCGTGGATGAGTTCCACCTGTCCGCGGAACTCCGGCGGCGTCGCCGCGCGATTGGCCTTGTACTCCGGGTACGAGGCCCGTCGGAAGGTGTCACGGCTCACGTCGAAGGCGACCGCGATGTGTGACGGCTGCCGCTGCTCGAGCGTCGACAGCAGCATCGACGTGAAGCCGTAGACGGCATTCGTCACCTGGCCAGTGGTGGTCACGAAGTTCTCCGCCGGCATGCCGTAGAAGGCGCGATAGGCCAGCGAATGCCCGTCGAGGAGCAGCACGCGTTCGGTCACCGCTCGAGTGTAGGGGCCTACACTCCGCCGCATGGAGACGCGACCGCTGGGTGAACTCGCTGACGCCATGGGCATCCGCCTCATCGAGGCCGGGCCCGACCGCACCGTGGCCTCGATGCCGGTGCTCGGCAATCGGCAACCGCTCGGGCTGCTCCACGGCGGCGCATCCGCGTTGCTCGCCGAGACCGTCGGCTCGGTCGCCGCGTCGCTCGCGGCTGGTGAGGGGCGCTTCGCCGTGGGCATCGAACTCAACATCTCGCACCATCGCTCTGCGACGGACGGGATCGTGACGGCAACGGCCACGGCCCTGCAACGCGGCAAGACCCTTGCCACCTACGGCATCGACATCGTGGACGACGCCGGTCGACGCATCTCGAGCGGCCGCCTCACGTGCCTGCTGCGCGAGGCGGAGCATCGTCCGCCTGCAGTCGGACCGACCCCGCTCTGACGCGCGGCGTGGGCGACCCCGTCAGGCGCCGACGAGGGCCACGAGCACGGGCGCCACGAACAGCGCGGGCAGGAATGAGCCGACGCGGATGTGCTTGATGTCGAGCAGCTTGAGCGAGATGCCGGCGAGCAGCAGCCCGCCCGTGGCCGTCATCGCTGCAATCTCGGCGGGGTTCATGATGCTGCCGAGCAGCGCACCGACGACCGTCCACAGCCCCTGGTAGATGCCGACGGGCAGCGCCGCCGCGATGACGCCCGGTCCCAGCGCCGACGCGAACGCGACGGAGGCAATGCCGTCGAGACTGGCCTTGAGCAGCAACTGGTCGATGCCCGTGCCGAGGCCGTCACTGATCGCGCCGAGGATGGCGAGCGGGCCGATGACGAAGATGAGCGATGCCATCACGAAGCCCTCGACGAAGCGACCGCTGTCGCCGGCACCGTCACCCGCGAAGCGACGACGCAACCACTCCCCGGCATGCTCGAGTCGATCCTCGATGCGCAGGGCATACCCGAGCCCACCACCGATGAGCATCGAGGCGAGCACGACGATCATGGGGCCACCGCTCGGCAAGGCCGTAACGAGGGCGTGGTCACCGATGCGGGCGGTCGAGGACACGGCGCTGATCATCGTGATGAGGCCGAGGGCGTCCATGAAGAGCCCGCGCAGCGCATCGGCGAACCGTCGCCCGACGAGCAGCCCTACCCCACCACCGATGACGATGGTGAGCACGTTGACGATGGTGCCAAGGCCGTGGAAGGTCACCCGCCCAAGTATGCCTTGATGACCTCGGGATCCTTCGCCAGTTCGGCTGCGTCTCCGGACAGCTTGATCTTGCCGCTCTCGAGGACGTACGCCCGCTTCGCGACCCGTAACGCCGCCAACGCGTTCTGCTCGACGAGCAGGATCGTGGTGCCCTGCTCGTTGATCTTCACGATGGTCTCGAAGATGAGGTCGACGAGCACCGGTGCCAGGCCCATCGACGGCTCGTCGAGGATGAGCAGCCGCGGCCGCCCCATGAGCGCCCGGGCCACCGCGAGCATCTGCTGCTCGCCGCCCGACATGGTGCCAGCCTTCTGGGTGAGGCGCTCGCGAAGCCGCGGGAACAGCCCGAGCACGTACTCACGGTCAGCAGCGATCTCGGCCTTGTCCTTGCGCAGGAACGCGCCCAGTTCGAGGTTCTCGTCGACCGTGAGACCACCGAAGATGCGCCGGCCCTCGGGCGATTGGCAGATGCCCTTGGCCACCGTCTCGTGACCCTCGAGGTGGTCGATGCGCTCACCATTGAAGGCCACCGACCCGCTGCGAGCCTTCAGCAGCCCCGAGATGGTGCGCAACGTGGTGGACTTCCCCGCCCCGTTGCTCCCGATGAGCGTGACGATCTCACCCTCGTGCACGTCGAGGCTCAGCCCCTGCACCGCGACGATGTTGCCGTACGCGACCGTGAGGTCGCGCACCTCCAACAATGCGCTCATCAGCGACCACCCTCCACGCCGGACTTGCCGAGATAGGCCTCGATGACCCGGGCATCGGACTTGATCTCGTCGGGTGTGCCCTCCGCGATCTTCTGTCCCTGGTCGAGCACCGTGATGCGCTCCGAGACGCGCATGACGACGCTCATGTCGTGCTCGATGAGCAGGATCGACACGTGCATCTCCTCGCGCACCCGACGTACGAACTCGACGAAGGCCGCCGACTCCTGCGGGTTCATGCCCGCGGTCGGCTCGTCGAGCAGCAGCACCTTCGGTTGCAGGGCGAGTGCTCGCGCGACCTCGAGGCGGCGCTGGTCACCATAGGGCAGGTTGCGCGCGTACTCAGACGCGTACCGTCCGACACCGACATAGTCGAGCAGCTCTCGCGCCCGGGCATGTGCCTGTGCCTCCTCGCGTCGCTGGTGCGGCGTCTTGAGCAGGGTGCGCAGGATGCCTGACCGCATGTGCGAGTGCATGGCCACCATCACGTTCTCCTCGGCGGTCATGAGGCCGAAGAGGCGGATGTTCTGGAAGGTGCGGGCAAGGCCGTGCTTCGCGATGATGTGCGGGGGCCGTGCCGTGATGATCTCGTCGCCGAGGCGCACCACGCCGCTGGTGGGCTTGTACAGGCCCGTGAGCACGTTGAAGAACGTCGTCTTGCCGGCGCCGTTGGGTCCGATGAGCGAGACGATCCCGCCCTCGGGCACCGAGAACGACACATCGTTCACGGCGACGAGGCCGCCGAACTGCACGGTGATGGCATCTGCCTGCAGTGCGTTCGCCATCACTGCACCTCCTCGTTGTCGCGATCGTGCTCGTGCATGACGAGTCGGGTACGGGCCTCGGGGATGAAGCCCTCTCGGCGGAAGATCATCATGAGGATGAGCAACGACCCGAAGATGAGGAAGTTGAACGACGGGAAGTTGATGTCGGTGTTGAACGTGGTGTTGATCGTGTTGCCCAGCTGCTGCAGGCCGATGCCGTTGATCCACGAGAGCACGATGGCCCCCACCATGACGCCCCAGACGTTGCCCATGCCACCGAGCACCACCATCGCGAGGATGATGATCGAGATGGAGAAGTTGAAGCGCTCGGCGAAGACGCCGTTGATGTGCGTGGCGAACACGACGCCACCGAGGCCGCCGGCGAAGGCACCGACCGCGTAGGCCGACAGCTTCGTGCGCATGAGCGGCACGCCCATCATGCTCGCAGCCAGCTCGTCCTCGCGGATCGCGAGCCAGGCCCGGCCGAGGCGCCCGGACCGCAGGCGCAACGACACCATCACCATGCCCGCGCAGATGACGGAGTAGATGACGAACTTGTAGTCGAGGTCGAAGGGGCCGAGGTCGCGGAACCCGAAGAACTTGATGGGATCGATGGGCGTGATGCCCTGGGTGCCGTTCGACAGGTTGAAGCCGTTGATGTCCTGCCCGTTCACGAACACCTGCGGGATGATCTCGCCGAAGCCGAGGGTGACGAGCGCCAGGTAGTCGCTCTTCAATCGCAGCGTCGGGGCACCGATGATGATGCCCCAGAGGGCGCAGAAGCCGCCGGCGAGGAGCAGCACCCACCAGAAGGTGATGTGGATGCCCATCTCAAGGCCCGGCGCGGGATTGCCGAAGATGTTGATCTGGAAGTTGCCGAGGAACGACGACATGAGCCAGCCGGCCACGTAGCCGCCGATGGCCCAGAAGGCGACGAACCCGAGGTCGAGGAGCCCGGCGTAGCCCACGACGACGTTGAGGCCCAACGCCATGATGATGTAGACGATCATCTCGTTCGTGTTGGCGTTGGAGAACCAGCCCTGCACGAAGTCATGCACCGGCTGTGGTGAGTTCGGGACGATCCAGTGGTAGAGGACGAACAGGAACGCCGCCGCAGCGGTGAAGCCGATGGCCCAGCGCCGGTTGCTCGTGCTCTCAATTGACGTGTGGCGTGCCATGTCAGACCTTCTCCGTCACGTTCTTGCCCAGGAGACCTGCCGGTTTGAAGACCATGAGCAGGATGAGGATGGTGAACACCACCGACTGCGACCACTGCTGGCCCAGGCCATAGACAAGCCCGTCATTGAGACCCTGGATGAGCCCGATGAGCAGGCCACCGAGCACGGCACCGGTGAGGTTGCCGATGCCGCCGAGCACTGCGGAGGTGAAGGCGATGAGACCCAACTGGAAGCCGAGGTTGTAGGCAGTGGTGCCGACGACCTGCTGGTACATGAGGCCCGCCGCGCCGGCGAGCGCCCCACCGAGGGCGAAGGTGAACGAGATGGTGCGGTCGACGTTGATGCCCATGAGGCGCGCAGCATCCTGGTCCTGGGCAGTGGCCCGCATGGCACGTCCCTGCTTGGTGCGCGTCACCAACCAGGTGAGGAGGAGCAGCAGCGGAATGGTGACCGCGAAGATGATGATCGTCTGCACGTCGATCTCGACGCTGCCGATGTTGATCTGCCCGTCGGGGATCACCGACTGCCACTGCTTCTGGCCGGAGCCGTTCCAGCGCAGGCCGATGAACTGCAGCACGAACGACACACCCACGGCCGTGATGAGCGGCGCCAGTTTCGGTGCTCGACGCAGGCGTCGATAGGCGAAACGCTCGATACCCACGTTGAGCCCGCCGCAGAAGGCCATCGAGACGACGAGCGCCACCACGAACGCGGCATAGCCGGCAGGACCGGGGCTGGACTGCCCGAGCACGGTGGTGATGACGAAGGCCGACATCATGGTGCCGAGCATGAAGAGGTCGCCGTGGGCGAAGTTGATGAGCTGGATGATGCCGTACACCATCGTGTAGCCGAGGGCGATGAGCGCGTAGAGCGCGCCGTTCTTCAGGCCCTGGATGGCGACGGTGAGGAACTGGCCCGGGTCATAGAGGAAGTTCTTGCCGAGCCACAGCACGATCACGAGGCCGATGATGGCGCCCGAGATCTTGAGCGTGAGGTCCTTGGGGTCGATCGTGGGGGCGGAGCGCCCCGGTGCGCCTGTCATGCGGTATTCCTGCGAACGAAGGGATGAGGGACCGGGCGGTTCCCGGGGGTCGGGCGCGTGATGCGCCCGACCCCCGGTGCCGGGACGGCTACTGCACCGTCCACGGCATGAGCGTCATCTCCTTGCCGTTCTGCAGCTGCAGGATCGTCATGTCGCGTGCCGTCGTGTCGCCCGTCTTCGGGTCGATCTGGATGGCCTGCCCGAGCATCGACGAATCCGTCGGCACCGAGATGCCGCTGCCGCTGAACACGGCCGAGGTCACACTCTTGCGCGTGCCGTCGGACTGCTCGATCGCCGCGAGGATGACCTGCAGGGCAGCCACCGCGTAGATGGAGTACGAGTTCTGCAGCGGGCTGCCGTACTTGGCCTGGAAGGCCTTGGCGAACTCGGCGGGCTTGCCGCCACGGGCGATGAGCGAGTCGGCAGCGAGGCCGGAGAAGCTCATGTACGCACCCTGGGCCTCGGGCATCTTGTCGAAGTCCGGGTAGCCGACGAAGCCGTCGGGTGCGAGGAACTTCACCTTCGTGTTGTCACCGAGTACCGCGACCTTGTCCTTCACGATCTGGCCGCCGTTCTGGTCGAACGTCGCACCGACGTAGATGCAGTCGACACCGCCGAGCGCCTTGATCTTGTTGAACAGGGCCGTGTAGTTCGGCTGCTTCGGGTCATACGGTGCGAAGCCCGCGACCGTGATGCCCTGCTTCGGCGCGTTGTCGGCGAAGGCCTTCGACACACCCTGGCCGTACGTCGAGTTATCGTTGAGGACGTAGCACTTCTTCACGCCCGCCTTCTGCGCCATGAACTGCGCACCCGCGGCACCCTGGAAGTCATCCGTCGAGATCACGCGGGCGTAGTTGCGCACGCCCGTCGGGTAGTACTTCTCCGGCTCGCCCGGATCCCAGGGCTTCGTGAGGCCGGGGTTGGTGTTGGCGTTCGACACCATGAGCATGGGGCCGTTCGGGTCCTGGTTCAGGATCGGGACGATGATCTTGGCGCACCCGGAGTTGAAGGTGCCCATGACGGCGATCTCGTTGGCGTTCGCCACGTGATCCTGGGCGTTCTTCGCGCACTGGGCGTCATCCCAGGAGCCCTTGGCCGCCGTCGAATCGTCGTAGGCCTTGAACGACAGGGTGTACTCGGTGCCGCTCTTGTCCTTGACCTTGTTGCCGATCTGGTCCAGGTAGAGCTTCATGGCGTTGTTCGCCTCGTCGTTCTGGTCCTTGTTCGTTCCCTGGAGCGGGAGGTCGGACGAGATCGTGAGCGACTTGCCTCCGCCACCGGAGGAACCGCCGCAGGCGGCGAGGAGGAGGCTCGCGACACCGGCGAACGCCGCGACCTTCATGGTCTTCTTCATGCTGTCCCCTTCGAGGCATCCAGCGGGCAGGCACCCACCGGGCTTGCGCTCGGAATCATGGCGAGCCACGTGTGTCAGGGGAACGTTCGAAGGGTGTCAATTGTGTTACGTGCCGTCTCGGGCGCTGAAGGGCGGACGAGCGGTCAGTTCTCGGCGCCGGACGCAAGCAGGCGCGTCGCCACCTCGCGCATGGTGGTGCGCTGATCCATCGCCGTGCGCTGCAGCCATCGGAACGCGGCGCCCTCATCGATGCCGAGTCGCTGCTGCAGCAGCGACTTCGCTCGCTCCACCACCTTGCGCGTCGCGAGCTGCTCCTCGAGCGTCACCACCCGGGCTCGCAGGGCCTGCTCACGGGCGAACCCGGCACGCGCCACGGTGATTGCCGGCTGCAACTCCCCCGGCCGGATCGGCTTCACCAGGTAGCCCATCGCGCCGGCCTGCGCCGCCCGCGACACCAGTGCCTCCTGCGAGAACGCCGTCACCATGACGACGGCACAGAGCATCTCGTCCATGACCTGGCGCGCGACCTCCAGGCCATCGAGCCCGGGCATCTGGATGTCGAGCAGCGCCACGTCGGGCAGCAGTCCCCGGATGAGCGCGAGCGCCGTCTCACCGTCGCCAGCCTCGCCGAGGACGATGAAGCCCAGCTCGCGCAACGACTCGACGAGGTCCATGCGGATGATCGACTCGTCCTCCGCCACCACCACGCGCGGCGCCAGCTGCTCCATGCGGGTGATCGTAGGCGCCCCGCTAGGATCTGGCCTGCTGCGGCCCGCCTGGCGGATCGCGGGCCCTTGTGGCGGAATGGCAGACGCGGCGGACTCAAAATCCGTTGTCGCAAGACATGTGGGTTCGAGTCCCACCGAGGGCACCGATGACGCGAGACCACAATCGCGTGTCGCACAACATGTGGGTTCGAGTCCCACCGAGGGCACCGATGACGCGAGACCACAATCGCGTGTCGCACAACATGTGGGTTCGAGTCCCACCGAGGGCACTCCAACGGCGCAATGCGCCGCACGCGCCTCAGGCCCGCAGTGCGTGCAGTCTGCCGGCGGCCGCTTCGAGCAGCGCCAGCGCGACCAAGCGCACCGTGCGTCCGTCGGGGGCGTCGGCCGTGGCATCGACCTCGGTGGCATCGATGACGCGCACCGCCAGGTGCGCACCCGCGACTCTGGCGGCGATGCGCAGCTCCCGGGCCGAGAGCCCACCAGGCGCCGCCGCGGGGCACCCGGGCACCACCGACCGATCGCACACGTCGATGTCGAGGTCGACGTACACGCCGTCCGTGCCGTCGGCGGCGATCTCCAGCGCCTCCTCCATGCAGGCGCGGATGCCGCGCTCCTCCACGACGCCCCTCGGGATCACGGTGATCCCGAGCTCGCGAGCCCGCGCCGCATAGGCCGGGGAGTTCGAGAAGTCGTTGATGCCCACCTGCA
>JAKALQ010000116.1 GCA_021824095.1 Actinomycetes bacterium | reverse complement strand
TGTGCACGAGACTGCCTCGGTTGCCGAGTTCCAGGGGCTGGCCCGTGCTGCGATCAACGAGGTGCGCGGCCGGGGGCACCTGCCGGTGTGCGTCGGTGGGTCCGGCCTGTACGTGCGCGCGGTGCTCGAGGACCTCGACTTCCCGGGCACGGACCCTGCGGTGCGAGCCGCACTCGAGGCTGAGCTGGCCGCAGTCGGGGCCGCCGCGATGCATGCGCGGCTCGCGGCCGTTGACCCGGCGGCAGCTGCGGCGATCCTGCCGGGCAACACCCGCCGCGTCGTGCGCGCACTCGAGGTCATCGCGATCACGGGCCGTCCCTTCGTCGCGACGCTGCCGGCACATGCCCAGCGCGAACCGGACGTGCGCATCGGGCTGGCGGTACCGCGGGAGGTGCTGGCGCGGCGCATCCGCACGCGCGTGGAGCGCATGTGGCAGGCGGGGCTCGTCGACGAGGTGCGTGCGCTCGAGGCCCGTGGCCTGCGCGCCGGACTCACGGCGAGCAAGGCCCTCGGCTACCAGCAGGTGCTTGCCTTCCTCGCGGGGGAGTGCACCGAGGATGCGGCGCTCGAGGCCACCGTGCAGGGCACCATGCGATTCGCGCGCCGCCAACTGCAGTGGTTCCGTCGCGACCCGCGCATCGTGTGGCTGCCATTCGACGCCGACGACCTCGTGGCGCAGGCCTGCGCGCTCGTCGATGCCGCCGACCCCGCGCGCCCCTGACGCGAGTCGCACCCGTGGGACGGCGACCTGCTGCACCGCCGGCCATTGCGGCCGCGCAGGGCAGGTCAGACGATGGCGGTGGCGCCCGGCGTCGCGCCGCGTTCGATGAAGTACTCGCGGCCGAACAGGCGTGTGTAGAGCCGGCGTGGCATACGCAGGAGCAGCGCCACGGTGCGCGGCACCGAGCCACCGGACGCCTGCGACGCGTGGGCCCGCAGTGACGCGCGCTTCACGTCGACGAGGTGGCGCACGTCGATGACGTGCGTGATGGCCGGCCGGGCCGCGAAGGCGTCGTCGAACATGGTCGGATCGAAGCCGCGGACGACGAAGCGCAGCCATCCCACCGCATGCACGAGCCGCACGAGCGGATCACGCGGCAGGGTCGCCTCGAGGATGCGCGGCACACCGGCGCGGGCAGCCGCCTCGTACACGATCTCGTGCACCGCCATGTGGTCGGGGTGCCCATACCCGCCGTTCACGTCATAGCCGACGACGACACCGGCTGCCTCGTCGCGCAGGATGCCGGCAAGCCGCGTCACCACCTCGTCGCGCGCGGCGTACACGAGGGGTGTGGGCGCATCCGGCTGCGGCAGCACCTCCGCGTTGAGGCCCGAGTCGCCGTACCCGAGCCAGTACACCTCGGACACCCCGAGGGCCCGCGCCGAGGCCTCGAGCTCGTCATGGCGCACGGACGCCAGATCGCGACCCACATGGTGCACATCGGCGAGCCCCGCAGCACCATCGGTGGCGACGACGAGCACGACGCGATGGCCACGGCGCACGAGGTCGGCCATGGTGCCCGACGTGAGCAGCGCTTCATCGTCGGGGTGCGCATGGACGAACACCACCGTGTAGGACACCCCCCTAGTCTGCCCATAGATTTGCCGCATGCGCATCGTGCACATCAGCGACTGCTACATGCCGCGACTCGGCGGCATCGAGGTGCAGGTGCGCGCCATCGCCATGGCGCAGGCGGCACGCGGCGACGACGTCACGGTCATCACCGCGACGCCCGGCGGCCCGTCGGAGGACGCCGGCGTGCAGGTGATCCGGCTCGACGCGCACCTGCCCTTCGAGACGCCGGTGCATCCGCGCGGCGTGCCACTCATGCGCGCGGAACTCGAGCGCATCCGACCCGATGTGGTGCACGTGCATGCCGGTGTCGTCTCGCCCTTCGCCTGGATGGGCATCATCGCCGCGTCGGCCTGGCCCACCGTCGTCACCGTCCACTCGATGTGGGGCCCGGCCCAGCAGCGTGCCTTCGGCTTGGTGCTGCGCACACCGCGATCGTTCGTGCTCACCTCGGTGAGTGCCGTGGCCGCGCAGGCAGTGCAGCAGGCGACGAACATGCCCGTGCTCGTGACGCCGAACGCCCTCGATGCCGAGCCGTGGCGCGCACTGCCACACACACCGCACGACGACGTGCACATCGTCGCGGCCCTGCGCTTCGCGCCCCGCAAGCGCGCAGTGCAGCTCATGGGCATCCTGCGCGATGCGCGTGCACAGATGCCCGCCGATGCGCAGGTACGGGCGACCATCGCAGGCGACGGTCCACTGCTGGCGAAGGCACGCCGTGTGCTCATCGATGCCGGCGTCGACTGGGTCCGGCTCGTCGGGCGCATCCCACGCACCGAGCTGCCGGCGCTCTACGCGGGTGCCGATGTGTTCGTGCAGCCCACCACCGCCGAGTCCTTCGGGCTCGCCGCACTTGAGGCCCGCGCCGCCGGCCTTGCCATCGTGGGCCGCAGCGGCTCTGGCCTGTCGGAGTTCATCACCGACGGCCTCAACGGCCTGCTCGTCGCGGATGATGCCGCCATGGCATCCGCGATCGCCCGCTTGGCAGCCGATCGTGTGCTGCTGCACCGGCTGCAGGAGGCCAACCGCCTCGTGCCGCCCATGCACTCGTGGACGTACGCGCTCGCCATGGTCGACACCGCCTACGCGGCGGCACGCGCGCAGCGGGACGCCTGAGCCTGCCCCGCATGCAGCGCGGACGTGCGTGGCGCACAGGCGTACCGCTGCCCAGGGGCCGGGTCGTCAGGCAGGGCACTCCGGGCCGTCCCCGTGCGCGGTGGCGCTCCTAGACTGACGGCATGGGCATCCGCGCATACAAGGGGCACGGCACGGGCAACGACTTCATCATCGTGCCCCCGACCTCGCGCGACTTCACCCCTCGCGAGGTCGCCGTGCTGTGCGACCGGCACCTCGGTATCGGCGCTGACGGCCTCATCCGCATCGTGCCCACCGCCGAGGCCGATGACCCCTTCGTGCGGGCCCAGGCCGATGCGGCGCCCTGGTTCATGGACTACCGCAATGCCGACGGCTCACTCGCCGAGATGTGCGGCAACGGGGTGCGGGTCTTCGTTCGCGCGCTGCTCCGCGAGGGGCTCGTCACCGCGGGTGCCTTCGACGTGGCCACGCGCGGTGGCACGCGCCGCGTGCGCGTCGACGCCCCCGACGGCGAGGTCGCCGTCGACATGGGCGAGGGCACGCCGGAGGCGCCGTCGCGCATCACCGTCGCCGAGGGACGCTCGTTCCCGGCCAGCGGCATGTACTTCCCGAACCCGCATGCGGTCGTCCTCGTCGATGATCTTGCGCAAGCCGGGGCGCTGCGCACCATGCCCGAATGGCATCCGGCCGAGCGCTACCCGGCAGGCGTGAACGTGGAGTTCGTGCGCATCGTCGGCCCGCGCCACCTCGCCGTGCGCATCCATGAGCGTGGTGTGGGCGAGACGCTCTCGTGCGGTACGGGCGTGTGCGCGTCGGTCGCCGTGGCCCGCGACGCCGCGGACGACAGCAGGCCCGGCACCTGGCAGGTGGACGTGCCCGGTGGCACCGTGTGGGTCGACGTCGACGCCGCGGGGACGGCAACGCTGCGCGGCCCGGCCGTGCTCGTGGCCACCCTCGACATCGACGACGCCTGGTTGCGGGCCGCCGCGTGAGGCAGCACGAGGACGACGCCGACCTGCGCGGCACCGGCGGCTACGAACTCGAGGAACGCCAGGCCCTGCGCCGCGTGGAGGGTCTGTCCACCGAGCTTGAGGACATCAGCGAGGCCGAGTACCGGCAGGTGCGACTTGAGCGCGTCATCCTCGTCGGCGTGTGGACGACGGGCTCCGCGAAGGACGTCGAGCGCTCCATGGCGGAGCTGGCGCGCCTCGCCGAGACGGCAGGTTCCAACGTGCTCGAGGCGCTCGTGCAGCGACGTGATGCCCCCGATCCGTCGACCTTC
>JAKALQ010000030.1 GCA_021824095.1 Actinomycetes bacterium | reverse complement strand
TGAGCTGCTGGCCGTCGATGGTGTGCGGTACGTGGTGGGTGACCACACGCGCTACCTCGACATCCGCGGACGTCGCCTCTCGCACGAGCGCATCGCGCTCACGTGGCGCGATGTGACGGGCCGTCGTCTCGAGGCCGAGCGACTTGCCGACTCGGAGGCGCGCTATCGCCTGCTGGCGGAGAATGCCACCGACGTCGTGTTCCTCTCGGATGCGGCCACCTTCCTGCGCTGGGTGTCACCGTCGGCGGCCACCACGCTCGGGTGGGCACCGGAGCAGCTCATCGGCCTGCACGCCCATGACTTCATCCACCCCGAGGATCGTGCGCACGTGGCCGCGTCCGTCGCGGAGAGCGAGCGGAGCGGTGCCACGGTGCGTCTGCGCTACCGCTGGCGTCGACCCGACGGCAGCTATCGGTGGGTGGAGGCACTGGGCCGAGCCTTCGGCGGTGACGGTGATGTTCCGCCTGGCCGCGTAGTGCAGTTGCGCGACATCGAGCAGCAGGTCGAAGTGGAGCAGGAGCTGCAGCGCCGCGCCATCTTCGACGATCTCACGGGTGCGCTGAAGCGCGACGCCGCACTCGAGGTGCTCACGACCCTCGGCAGTGGCCCGCGTCGTCCGGGCGCCCACACCGGGGTGCTCTTCATGGACCTCGACGACTTCAAGGACGTGAACGACACCTGGGGGCATGCGGCGGGTGACCTGCTGTTGCGCACGTTCGTGGAACGGGCCCGCACCGTGCTCCGAGCCGGTGACACCATCGCGCGCATGGGCGGCGATGAGTTCGTCATCTGCCTCGAGCACCTGCACGACCTCGCGGAGGCCGCGTCGATCGGCGAGAAGCTACGCACGAAGCTGGGCATGCCAGTGCCGGTCGGCGATGCCATGCTCACGTGCACCGTGAGTGTGGGCGCCACGCTCCTGGAGCCAGGGGAGGACGCCGACCACGTCATCGCGCGTGCCGACCGCGCCATGTACGCCGCCAAGCAGGGCGGGCGCGATCGCGTCGTCACCATCGCGCCCGCCTGAGCGGCCGGTTGCGGCGCTGCCGCGTGGCCGAACGCCTCGCGGCCGCGAACGAGGGGCGGGTGCGTCTAGCCGTCCACTGGTCCGATTGGCCGATGGTTGACCGAGCACCCCCGTGGCTGGGCCCGCACTGGCGAGGAGGCTGGGGTCACGGGCACCACATGCGGCCGCGGGCGTTGCGACCCGTGGATACGCGAGGCGTGGGCCCGCGGAGGTCACCATGTCACGCGCAGCATCGGGCGTCCGACGCCTCGTCATCGCGCTCACCGTCAGTGCCCTGGCCCTGCCGCTCACGGCCGCCGGCACGCCGTCTCCGGGGGCCTCATCCGCCAACCCGACACCCAGCAACGCCGTCCCCATCACGGGTCAGCTCGCCGTCGAGCTGCAGACGACGGCCGTCGACGAGAAGTTGGCGCGGGACGTGTACGGCGTGCTGGCAACGGCCTATGCACAGCCGATCTTCGACAACACAGCGAAGAGCGAGGGGCAGCACCTCACCGCGCTGCGGGCCGTGATGGCACGTCATGCGGTTGCGGATGGCACCGCGGGTGATGCGGCCGGCAGTTTCGACACCGCGACCGTCGCCGCGCTCTACACGCAGCTCATCACCAAGGGCAAGGGTTCGCTGCTGGCCGCGCTCGAGGTGGGCGTCTGGGTGGAGCGATTCCTCATCGACCAGTGGTCGGCAGTGCTGGCGTTCGCGAACCTGCCGGATGACGTGCACAACGTCGCCACCAACCTGCGAGCCGCCGAGCGCCTGCATCTTGAGGCGTTCGAGCAGCTGCTGTCGAAGGTGGCCTCGAACGGGGCCACCCCGAACCCGCCGGCGACTGACACGGCCACGTCGGCGTCCGCGGCCGTGCG
Organism: Actinomycetes bacterium; assembly: GCA_021824095.1. Classification (GTDB taxonomy): domain Bacteria; phylum Actinomycetota; class Actinomycetes; order S36-B12; family UBA5976; genus JAKALQ01. The sequence goes on along the minus strand of JAKALQ010000030.1, from coordinate 16,931 downwards.
GCTGCGTCAGCGGGCCCAGTTCGCCACCCCGGCCGTCGGTCGCTACCAGGTGGGCACGCGCCTCATGCTCGCGTTGCAGCCGGTGAAGACGAGTTCCGGTGCCACCCTGCGGTGGATCGTCAACAGCGCGTCGCGCACCCGATGCGCGGTGCGAGTGCAGGACGGGCGCACGACGCTCGCGCTGCTGAAGCCGGGCACCTGCACGATCGTCGCCTACGCCCCACCGACGCCGAAGTACCTGGCCTTCCAGTGGACGCGCACCTACCGCATTGTGGCGGCCAGCCGCTGACGTCCCCGCGTTGGCGCCTGCCGGTGCCGTGTGACCTTCCCCGGCGCACGGCACCGGCAGTGGTGCGCCACGAGTGCAGGCCAGGGGGTGCGGGCCAGGGGTGCCGGGCGATGTGCGGCGCGACGCGGTGTGACGGTCGCGGCTCGCCCGGGCAGGTGCTGCGTCAGGCGGGATGCACCGTCACCCAGGTCTCGTGCTTGCCGCGTCGCCCGTCACCCGATGAACGTCGGCGCAGCCGTCGGGTCATCCACGGCAGCACATGCTCGCGGTAGTAGCGCAGTTCGGTGCCGACGGTGCGGATGGGCTCGGCATCGGGCGGCGGCAGCGGCACGCTGTCGGGGTGGCCGAGCGCCGACATGATGAGCGACGCCACCCGGTGATGGCCCGCGGCATTGAGGTGCAGGCGGTCGGGGGACCAGTAGCCGGGGCGGCGGATCTCGAGGTCGCGATAGACGTCGACGATGGTGGCGCCGTGGCGCTCGCCGATGGTGTGCACCGCCTCTGTGAGCACGGCTCCACGTCGGCTGATGGCATTGCCGAAGGGCAGGCCGGCGCCCGGGTCGGGCCCGGCGATGAGCACGAGGTGCACGCCTGCGTCGACGACGCGACGGGCGGCGACGTCCGTCATGGCGATGAGCCGGGTTGCGTCCATGCCGGGACGCAGCATGTCGTTGCCACCGCCATTCAGGCTCAGCATGGTGGGGGCGAGGGCCAGTGCCGCGTCGAGCTGGTCGCCCACGATGGGTGCGAGTAGGCGTCCGCGCACCGCCAGGTTGGCGTACTCGATGGGGGAGTCCTGCACGCGGGCGAGCGTCAGGGCGACGATGTCCGCCCAGCCGCGGGGCGTGCCGTTGGGTCGCTCATCGCCGACCCCCTCCGTGAAGCTGTCTCCGATGGCCACATAACGCATGCCTCGCATGCTCGCACGCCCCACCCCACCCCCGCGACCCGACCCCCTCTTTCCACGCTAGGACTCAGAAAGGGTTGATTTTTGGGGTGGTTTGTCCGCCCGTTCTGAGTCCTAGCGTGGAAAGACGATCACGCGCGGGGGCGGAGGCGGTCGATTTCGCGACGGTCGCGCTTGGTGGGGCGGCCGGCGCCGCGATCACGGACGGCGATCCGCTCCTCAGGCGGGGGCGGTGGCGGGCTCTGGTCCTCGTACTGGGTGACGGCGATCGCGGCGCCCACCCGGCGCGCGATGAGCCCGCGCACGACGAGCACCCGCTCCCCACCTGGGGTGCGCGCCCGCACGGTGTCACCGATCTGCAGCACCTGCGACGGCTTCACCGACGTCCCATTGCGCTTCACATGCCCCGCGCGGCAGGCGTCGGTGGCCGCGGTTCGGCTCGGGTACACGCGCACGGCCCACAGCCAGGCGTCGATGCGCGCCGCAGCTGTGTCCTCGCCCATGCGCCGCAGCCTACGGCCGGTGCCTGCCGTGGGCCGGTTGCTTCGGGCGTGACAGGGTGTGGGCATGGAGCGTCGATCCATCACGGGCAGGGCAGCAGTCGTCATCGCCTTCGGCATCGCCATGGCCTACCTGGAGAGCGCCTGCGTGGTGTACCTCCAACGCGCGGTGGGCCTCACTCCCGCGCACCTGTTCCCCATCCGCGACGCTGCCAGCCTGCAGGGCCTTGCCGGCATCGAGCTCGGACGCGAACTCGCGACCCTGGTGATGCTGGCGGCCATCGGCATGCTCATCGGGCGCACACCCCTCGAGCGACTGGCCTGGACGTCCGTCACCTTCGGCGTCTGGGACATCGCCTACTACCTGTGGCTCGACGTGTTCATCGGCTGGCCGACGTCGCCGGGCACCTGGGACCTGCTCTTCCTGCTGCCCGCCCCGTGGGCCGGCCCGGTGTGGTCGCCCGTCGCAGTGAGCCTGGCCCTCATCGGCTTCGGCCTCGCGGTCCCGGCAATCGGGGCCAGCGGCCGGCGGGTGCGCCTCGCGCGAGCGGATGCCTTGCTGCTCGGGCTCGGCGGCGCCGTGGTGCTCGTCGCCTTCCTCTGGAACGCGGGCACGGTGCTCGATGGGGGCGTGCCCACGACCTTCCCCTGGCCGGTGTTCGTCGCGGGCATGGTGCTCGGCATCCTGGGCGCGGCGCACGCCGTGCGTGCGGCGAGGACGGACGGTCACGCCGCCTGACCTGTGACGCACTGCCGGAGGTGCGGCGCGTCAGCAGTCGGGCAACGTGCGCAGCACCCCAAGGGACGGATCGGCGGCGTCCGGCACCAGCACGACCACATGCTCGCAGCGAGGGCAGCGCGCCGGAGACGGCAGCACGACGGTCTCGCCTGCCACCTCGATGCACCACTGATCGTGCAGGTCGATGCTGCGCACCACGTGCTGCAGCGCGAAGTACTCACCGTCGGCGAGCAGGCCGGTGACGTGGGTGTGCGACCCGTCGGACGCGGGTTCCCGTCGCACCGCGGTGATGCGGTAGCGGGCGACGAACTGCGTCACCGGGCCTCCCTGCGGTCAGGTGCGCGTGTTGGCGTCCTGGGCGACGGCTGCGCTGGTGACGGGGGTGTCGACCTGCAGCGAGGGCTGGAGCCCGAGCAGGTCGGTGGCGGCCTTGAGGCACGCGACGACGAGGTCGAGTTGGCCGAGCTGCTCGTAGGTGTGGGCGAGCTGACGCCAGGTGGCTGCTGCCGATCGGTTGGCGCCGCTGTCCTCGAGCAGCTGCCGGGCCTGCAGCAGGAGCGTCATGGCGCGCTGCTGCTCGCCGAGCGCCGTGTAGACCTGTGCTGCGAGTGCCGTGATGCGCGCGCGGTAGCCATTGCTGCCGGCGGAGGCGAGGTCGAGGGACTCTGCGATGAGCGAGCGCGCCGCCCATTCATCGCCGGTGCGGATGGCGAGCTCGGCGCGCGACGACAGCGTGGTCGCAAGGTCGATGGGCGCATGGTTGGCGCGGAATGCGGACTCGGCACCGCGGAGCAGCGCGTCGAGTTCCTGCACGTCGAAGTCATCCGTCTGCATGGCGATCCAGGCCGCCGTGTTCTGCAGTCGTGCCATGGTGCGTGGTCGATCCAAGGAACGCAGGATCTCAAGCGCATCGAAGATGATCGCACGCGCCTCGGCGAACTCGCCGGCCGTCTGCAGCACCATCGCACGTGCCCACAGGCGCGTTGCCCGCTGCCAGGGATCTGCCTCGAGATCGGACGGCCGGGGGAGCGTCAACTCACGGGCACGCAGCAGGTCCCCAGTTTCACAATAGGCGCCCGACAGTGTTGCCCGAAGCTCCCCGACGAGGACGTCGTCGGAGTGCGGATCGCTGTTCGCATGGGCCATGGCACGTTCGCCGACCTCGATGGCCCGGAACAGGTCACCGGCAATGCGACTGCAACGGCAGAGGGCGACGAGGCTGCGGAGGCGCAGGTCACTGCCGGCGCTCGCGGCAGTCGCGGCTGCGTCGAGATCTCGTACGGCCTCGGCAAGGTCGCCGCGCTGCTCGGCCACGAGTCCGCGGAAGTACCAGGCCTCCGGCGACTCGGGCATGAGGCTCTGCAGGTAGGCATCGGCGGCGTGCCAATCGCCGAGGCGAAGCGCGACCTCGATCTGCGCTGCCAGGGCGCGCTCCGAGTCCTCTTCAACCTCGATTGGGACCCGAAGTCGCGCCGCAAGCGCGGTCGCCACCTGTGGGCTGGGCGTGCGTTGACCGGATTCGATGAGCGACAGGAAACTGCCGCTCACGATGCCCTCTGCAGCCTGCGTCTGGGTGAGGCCGAGGGCGATACGCGCATCGCGCAGACGCGCACCGAGGTCCTGAGGCATTGCCATGGTGCGAGAGTAAACCACATTTACTGCTCTTGACAACGCAACACTCGCTGTAAGTATCCTCGGCACGTCCCTACGACGTTGGAGTTCACATGCGTACCAAGGTCCTCGCCATCCTCACCGGTCTCGCCGTCGCCGTCCTCCCGCTCGCCACCGCGACGAGCGCCCAGGCCGCAACCCGCACCAGCTCGGGCAGCGCCTCCATGCTGCTCATCGGTGAGTACTGCTGCTGATCCGCACCACCACCACCCCACGACCCCCGGAGACACCATGGCCCTGTTGCACCCGACGCTCACGCCGTTCGCGCGTGTGCATCGTCAGGGTCCCGTCGCCGGGAACGCCGCCCCCGCACGACCCGCAGTCCCCCGCTGGGTCGTGCGGGTGGCGGGCCGCCTCGGCTACCGCCTGCTCCCAGGGGAGGCCGGCCCGCTCGACCTCATGCCCTGGGACGCACTCGCGGCGCGGCTCGCGGCGCGCGTGGCCCGTGCGGGTGCTGAGCACCCGGTGGCGCTGCTGCGCGTCGACGTGGACGAACTCGAGCGTGTGCACGAGGCGCTCTCGGTCTCGGCGGGCGATCAGGTGCTTGCCACTGTCGGTCGCCGCATCGTCGACGTCGTTGGCGGCGACGCCGAGGTTCGACGGGTGTCGGGCTCCGGCTTCGCGGTGATCGTCGTCGGCGCACCTGGTGCCGCTGCGTCGGTCGCCGATCGCATGCGCCGCACCGTCACCACCCCGATCCTCGTGCAGGGGCACGTGGTGGAACCCACCATCTCCATCGGCATCGCCCTCGCGATGCCCGACCTTCCGGTTGCCGAGGTGCTGCAGAACGCGGCCCTGGCCCTGCGTCGCGCACGCGATGCGGGTGGCGACCGTGTCGAGGTTGCGCGCGCCGAGCTCGCCCGTCGCGCGGCCGAACGCCTGGCACTTGAGGAGTCGCTCCGTCGGGCCCTTGCCGGGCAGGCTGTCGGCGCCTGGTACCAGCCCATCGTCGACCTCGTCACCGGTGGTGTCGCGGGCTACGAAGCGCTGTGCCGCTGGACCGCCACGGACGGCACTCAGGTGTCGCCGTCGGAGTTCATCCCGATCGCCGAGTGCGCGGGACTCGTGCCCGAGATCGACCTGCTCGTGCTCGGCCAGGCACTCGAACTGCTCGAGCGGCTGCCGGGGGAGCGCTTCGTCTCCGTCAACGTGTCGCCGGCGTCCCTCACCCACCCGGACTTCACCGACCGGGCGTGCGCCCTGCTCGACACCAGCACCATCGACCTGCGCCGCCTCCACCTCGAGATCACCGAGACCGCGCTGCCCACCGACGTCGACGTCATCCGCGGCGCCATGCTGCGCCTTCGTGGACGCGGCGCCCGTTGGTACCTCGACGACTTCGGCACGGGGTACTCGTCGCTCAGCAACCTCGGCTCGCTCCCGGTAGATGGGCTCAAGCTCGACATGAGCTTCACGCGCGGCATCGAGTGCGGCGACGAGACGCATGCCCGCCTCGCCAGCGGCCTGCTGGCGCTGGCCCGCGGCCTCGACCTCGTCACCATCGCCGAGGGCGTCGAGTCGCCCGGCACCGCGCAGCGCCTGCGCGATCAGGGTTGGGCGCTGGGCCAGGGCTGGCTCTTCGGCCACGCCGAGCCCATGCCCTTCCGCGCCTGAACCCTGGCCGCATCCCCGACGGTTCTGCGCCAATCCACAGTCACGGCACATTGTTGCCCTGCCTCCCCATGGCTAGCGTCGAGCCATCGGCGTGCCCGCCCGATGCTGTGGGAGGTGGATGCATGGCCACCGTCACCGCACAACGCCCGCTGGCGCACCTGCGACGCCCGTGGGTGCTGGAACTCGGCCTTGTCCTCACCCTCTACTGGGGCTACGAGATCCTGCGCTCGGCGGCACCGCATCGCGTTGCCCTTGCCTTCTTCAACGCGCACGCCGTCGAGTCATTCGAGCGCGGCCACGGGGTGGCCGTTGAACTCGGCATGAACCACGTGGTGGCCGACACCCTGTGGCTGTCCGATATCACGAGCGTCTGGTACCAGCTCACCCACGAGGTCATCACGCTCGGCGTGCTGCTGTGGTTGTGGTTCCGCAGGCGCGAGTCCTACCGCCCGCTGCGCACGACGCTCGTCGTCTCCACTCTCATCGGCCTCGTCGTGTACTGGATCGTGCCGCTCGCGCCGCCACGGTTCTCCCTGCCCGGTGCCGTCGACACCATGCTCGCGCATCCGGTGCTCTTCGCCGGATGGCACAGCATCACGCACCTCGAGAACCTGTACGCGGCAATGCCGAGCCTGCACGTGGCCTGGGCCACCTGGTGTGCGCTTGCCGTCGTCGTGGCGACGCGCCACCGCCGACGCCACCTGGCGTGGGCCTACCCCGCGCTCACGACCCTCGTGGTGCTCGGCACCGCGAACCACTACCTGCTCGACACCGTGGCCGGCGCCAGCGACGTGCTGCTCACCTGGCTGCTCGTCGCGGGTGTTCGCGCGCGCGGCACACACTGACGGGGCACTGCACGGGCGTTGCGCCACGGGCAGTGCCCCGTCAGCAGGGACTCAGTGCTGGGGTGCGGGTTCCGCCGCCAGGTGCCGTGCGAGCCGCGCGCCCTCGACGTCGACGTCCGGCGTGATGCGATCCATCCAGCGCGGGTACCACCAGGCGCGGTCGCCGAGCAGCGACATCACGGCCGGCACGAGCGTCATGCGCACGATGAAGGCATCGACGAACACACCGAAGGCCAGGCCGAAGCCGATGGAGCGGATGATCGGATCACCGCCCGTCATGAAGGCGCCGAAGACGCTCACCATGATGACGGCAGCGGCCGTGACGACGCGGGCCCCGTGCCGGAAGCCCACGGCGATCGACTCGGGTGCGCTGGCACCGTGCACATGCTCCTCACGCATGCGCGTCACGAGGAACACCTCGTAGTCCATGGCCAGGCCGAAGAGGCTGCCGATGAGGAAGATCGGCAGGAAGCTCACGATGGGCGACGGGGTGTCGATCCCGAACAGCCCGCCGAGGTTGCCCCACTGGAACACCGCAACGACGGCGCCGAACGCCGCACCAACGCTCAGGAGGAAGCCGAGCACCGCCTTGAGTGGCACGAGCAGGCTGCGGAACACCAGCATGAGCAACAGGAACGCGATGCCGATGATCACCGCGAGGTACGGCAGCAGGGCGTCATGCAGCTTCTGTGACACGTCGATCTGGATGGCCGTCTGACCCGTGACGGCCACCTGTGCGCCCGTCGTCGAGCGCAGTGGGGCGGCGTCGCCGCGAATGGCCTGCACGAGGGTCTCCGTGGCGGCGTCGGTCGGCCCGGTCGTCGGGATGACGGTGAGGATCGCCATGTCGCCCGCTCGGTTGAGGGTCGGCGGCGTCACATGGGCCACGCCCGGCAGGTGCGCGAGTTGCGTTGCCACGCTGGTGGCGGCAGCGGTGGCGTCCTTGGTGCCGCGCAGGTCCATGGCGACGAGCAGCGGGCCGTTCACGCCCGGACCGAAGGCGCGCGCGATGGCGTCGTAGGCGATGCGCTGCGTGCTGCCGACGGATGCGGTGGCATCGCTCGGCAGGGCCAGTTGCAGGTCGCGCGCCGGGGCGGCCGACAGGCTGATGACGGCGATGATGCCGACGACGAAGGCCCAGCGGTGGCGGGTGACGAAGCGTGCCCACCGCTCGCCGAGGGGTGCGCTGCCGTTGTCATGCTCGGTGTCGCGCGCGCCGCGGCCCTTGCGTGCCAGCACGCGCGGGCCGAGGAAGCCGAGGATCGCCGGCAGCAGGGTGTTGGCGACGATCACCGCCACCGCGACCGTCGCTGCTGCGGCGATGCCCATCGTGGTGAGGAAGGGAATGCCGGCGACGGAGAGCGCCGCGAGGGCGATGACGACGGTGGAGCCGGCGAACACCACCGCGGACCCGGCAGTGCCGAGGGCGCGTCCTGCCGCCTCCTCCGGTGTGCGACCCTCGAACAGCTCGTGGCGGTAGCGCGAGGTGATGAAGAGCGCGTAGTCGATGCCGACGGCGAGCCCGACCATGATCGCGAGCGTGGGTGTCGTGGAGTTGATGGTGACGATGCCCGACGCGATGCGGATGCCGAGGATGCCGATGCCGACGCCGATGAGCGCCGTGAGCAGTGGCACGCCGGCCGCGATCGCGGAGCCGAAGGTGAGGAAGAGCACGAGGGCCGCGACGAGCACGCCGATGCCCTCACGTCCGCCGACGTTCGGCTTGGCCGTGACGGCGTCGCCACGGAACGCCACGTGCACCTCGTTGCTCGTCGGCGCCGTCGCGAGCAGGGCGGCGCGGTCGGCGTCCGTGAGGTCGGTGGACGCGACTGCATAGCGCACCGTGGCCATGGCCGTCGTGCGATCGGGGGAGACGGGCCCGGTGGTGAAGGGATCGGTGACCGCGAGCACATGGGGCAGCGCGCGCAGGCGACCGAGGGTCGCGGTGATGGTGCGCTGCGCCGTGGGCATCGTGAGCGTGGTGCCGGGTGCGGCCATGAAGACGACATTGGCGCTCGCGCCCGAGGCGCCGGCCTCCGGCATGCGCGTCGAGAGCAGGTCCATGGCCTGCTGCGACTGCGTCCCCGGGATGGTGAAGGTGTCGTTCGTGGGCTTCGCGATGGCGGCCGATCCGGCGGCAAGGAGTGCGAGCAGGGCCGCGACGACGAGGACGACGAGACCGCGTCGGCGGAAGGCGAACCTGCCAAGGCGGTAGAGGGCGGTGGCCATGGGATCCCTTCGGTGCTAGCCAAGTGGCTAGGCACGCAGGTTAGCCAACCGACTAGCCTCCGGCAACTCGATCGGCTACCCTCCGCGTCACGAGGAGGTTCGAGGATGGCAAGGCCGGTCGCCCCGCGGGGTGAGGCCCGGGCACGCGTGCTCGAGGCGGCGCTCGACCTGTTCACCACGCAGGGCGTCAATGGCACCTCGCTGCAGATGATCGCCGATCGCATCGGCGTGACGAAGGCGGCCGTCTACTTCCAGTTCCGCACCAAGGAGGACATCCTCCGCGCCCTCATCGCCCCCGCCTTCGGCCGCATCACCGACCTCGTGGTGCGTGCCCAGGCCGAGCCCGACCCCCGCCAGCGACGCGAGTTGGCCATCCGCGGCCTCGTCGACCTCGTCGTCGACCACCGGCGCGGTGCGGCGCTGCTGCACACCGACCCCGCGGCCCACGCCTTCCTCGAGACCCATCGGCCCTTCCAGGAGCCCATCCGAGCGCTGGCCCGCATGCTCGGCGGCGACGAGGCGGTCGGGCGCGTGCGCTTCGCCTGCTTTGCCGGTGGCGCCATGCTCTGCGGCGTGAATCCCGAGCTGCGGGATGTCGACGAGCCCACCCTGCGACAGGCGCTCGTCGACATCGGCCTCCGACTGCTCCTCGACTGATCGGAATGCCGCCGCGGCCGTGGGCGTTGCACCCGCAACCAGTCTGGAAGGCGGAAGCATGACGACGACGCGGCACGCGCACACGCAATGGAACGGCAGCCTCATGGAGGGCTCGGGTGAGGTGACCTTCCGGTCGTCCGGCCTCGGCACCTTCCCTGTCACCTGGGCCGCCCGCTCTGCGGAGCCCCAGGGCCTCACGAGCCCCGAGGAGCTCATCGCCGCGGCCCACGCCACCTGCTTCTCCATGGCCCTGTCGAACGGGCTCGCGAAGGCAGGCACCCCGCCCACCACGCTTGAGACCGATGCCGAAGTGGACTTCACGCCCGGCGTCGGCATCACCGCCATCCGCCTCGCCGTCACCGGCCGGGTGCCCGGGCTCGACGCCGCAGGCTTCAGCGCCGCTGCCGAGCAGGCCAAGGTGAACTGCCCGGTGAGCAAGGCCCTCGCCGCCGTCGACATCACGCTCAGCGTCACCTTCGTCGACTGACCCTCGTCGCAGCCACCCGGCCGTGCCACCATGACCACATGGCTGGCCGCCGGGTGGTGCGCGACGCCCTCCGTGCAGAGGCGCGTCGGGTCGTGGACGCCTCGTACGCGGTGCAGGCGGAACCCGCTGCAGTGGAGGCGGTGCACGACCTGCGCGTCGCCGTGCGGCGCCTGCGCAGCGTCCTCCGCGCCCTGCGACCACTCGCCCGTGCGCATGCCCTCGACGAACTCGACGCGCTGCTGCGCGAGCTGGCCGACATCGTGCGACCGGTGCGTGAACTCGACGTGCTGCTTGCCACCCTCGACGAGTTCGCCGACGTGATGCCGCCAGACCGCAGCGCCGCGATCCGCGCGCCCTGGCTGGACCAGCTCCGTGAGCACCGTCAGACCCTGGTCGATGTGCTCGCCTCGGGCCTCGCTCACCGCATTGACGATGCTGCCCTGCGCCTTCGCCGACGGCACCTCCGCCGGGGTGCTGGCTCTGCAGGCCAACGGCTGCAGCCCCTCGTGCGACGGGCGATGCGCCGCCTCACGCTGGCCACCGACGCGCCAGTCATCGCCGACCTGCATCAGGTGCGGATCCTCGCCAAGCGCCTTCGCTACACGGCCGAGTTCGCTGACGCCGCCACCGGCACGTCGCGTCACGCATCGGTGGCTCGACGGGCACAGGCCGTGCAGGCAGCGCTCGGGCGCCTGCAGGATCTCACCGTCCTCGACGCCACCATCACGCAGCAGGTCGGCGACGATGCCAGCCTCCACCCACTCCGGGTGCGCATTGCGTCCGCCCGTGCGGAGGCGCTGCACGCCTGGCGAAGCCTCGGCGCCTGATCGGGTCGGGTACGGGTCGTGTACGCACGCGCATCGTGAAGCCTCGGGGCACCGAGGCATCCCTAGCCTTGCGTCCGTGCCTCGCCGAACCCTCCGCGTCCTCGTTGTCGCCGCGCTGCTCGCGGCCACGCCAGCAGTGGCCCAGGCCGCACCGCGACCCCATGTCGCAGGGGCGAGTCCGGTGGTGCTGCACGTGCCCGTGCTCGAGTACCACCGCTTCCTCCCGAGTGCGGCCGAGGTGCGCGCGAAGCACGGCTACGACGTGACCCCGACGGAGTTCGACGCCCAGCTCACCGCCCTGCAGCAGGCGGGTTGGCACACCATCACCGCCAGTGCCCTCGCGCACGACCTGCAGGCCGGGACGCCCCCGCCGCCGCACACCTTCGTCATCACCATCGACGACGGCTACAGCGACGGCTACACCGACGCCCTGCCCGTGCTGCAACGGCACGGCATGGTGGCCACCTACTTCATCATCGGCGGGCGCATCGGCGACCACCCTCGGCCGGATGCCGTGAGCCTCGATGCACGCCAGATCCAGGCGCTTGCGAAGGCCGGCATGGAGATCGGCAACCACACCGAGCACCATGTGCACCTTGGGCAACTGAGCGCCCGGGTGCAACGGCGCGAGATCCGCGCGGCATCGTCGCGCATCACCGCGATCACCGGCGTGCGGCCCGTGACCATGGCCTACCCCTTCGGCAGCTACAACGCCGACACGCCTGCGGCGGCTGCCCGCGCGGGCATCCAGCTCGCCTTCGACAGCCACCATGCCGCTGGCGAGACCTGGGCTGCGCGATACTCCGTGCCGCGCCTGCGCGTCGGGCCCGGGGTCACCGGATCACAGCTCGTCGCGATGCTCACGGCGGCGGCCGCCTGACACCCGCGTGTCCCACGCCGCGCACCTCGCGCGGCACCTAGCATTGCCGGGGTTGGGGTCGGGGGACTCGTGGAGGGTCGTGGGTCGGTGCATCGATCCGGAGGTTCGCGTCGAAGGCACGCGATGCTCAATGCCGTCGCACGCCGCCTCGGCTACCGTCTCGCCCCACTCGATGCGGCCGCTCCCGAACATGATGCCCTGACCGGGCTCGCATCCCGCGCCACCCTTGAGTCGCGACTGGCCGCAACGCTCGCCACGTCCGCTGCCGGTGTCGCGGTACTGCGCATCGACATCGACGACCTTGAGCGCGTGAACGAGGCGCTGTCGCACGCGGCCGGTGATGAGGTGATCCGTTCCATCGGGCATCGCATCGCCATGGAACTCGGCGATGTCCGTGACGTCGCGCGCATCTCCGGGGCCGCCTTCGTTGCCACGCACGCGCCCTGCACCGACGCCGATGAGGCCATAGCGTTGGCGAACCGGTTGCGGCGCGCCGCGGCCGAGCCGGTGCTGGCGGCAGACCACGTGCTGCAGGCCACCGTGTCGGTCGGCATCGCCCTGGGTGAGCCGGGTGCGGACGTCGACCATGTGCTGCGCAATGCCGCGCTCGCCGTGCGCCGAGCCCGCGACGGTGGCGGCGATCGCGTCGAACTCGCCGAATCCGACCTCGCCCACCGCGCCACACAGCGGCTCGAACTCGAGGAGGCCATGCGGCGGGCCCTCGTGCAGCACGAGTTCCGCGCCTGGTACCAGCCGATCGTCGACTTCGCGACGGCCGAGATCGTCGGTTACGAGGCGCTCATCCGCTGGATCACGGACGACGGTCGACAGATCTTCCCCGGCGAGTTCATCCCCGTCGCCGAGGCCAGTGGCCTGGTGCCGGAGCTCGACATCATCGTGCTCGCCCAATCGCTCGGCCTGCTCGCGGTGCTGCCGCGCGAGCGGTTCCTCTCGGTCAACGTGTCACCCGTGTCGCTCACCCGGCCCGACTTCGTGCGGCGGGCCTCCGAACTGCTCGAGTTCAGCCGCGTCGACCTGCGGCGCCTGCACCTCGAGGTCACCGAGACGGCGCTGCCGTCCGACCTCGACGTCGTGCGCAGCGCCATGCTGCACCTCAGCATGGGTGGCGCCCAGTGGTACTTCGACGACTTCGGCACGGGCTACTCGTCGATGAGCAATCTCGGAGAGCTGCCCGTCGACGGACTGAAGCTCGACATGTCGTTCACGCGCGGCATCCATGCGGGCGACGAGACGAGCATCCGCCTCGCACACGGCCTGCTCGGACTCGCGCGGGGCCTCGACCTTGCCACGGTCGCCGAGGGTGTCGAGACGGACGCCGTGGCCGAGGTGCTGCGCGCCCAGGGTTGGGACCAGGGCCAGGGTTGGCTCTATGGCAAGGCCGCGCCGCTCGACGCGGCGTGATGCCGGACACCGCGTCCACCCGCGTGGCGACGGTGCGTGGTGCTGGCCCCGGGCATACCCTGAGGGGTATCCCGAAGGAGGATTCCCATGCAGGTCAATGAAGGCACTGCCGACCGGGTCATCCGTGTCATCGTCGCGGTCATCGCCGGCTTCCTCGCCCTGTCCGCATCCGGCGCCGGCGCCGCCATCCTGTGGCTCGTGGCGGTCATCGCCCTCGTCACCGGCGTTGTCGGCTTCTGCCCGCTCTACCGCGTGTTCGGCATCAGCACCTGCAAGCGCTGATCACCGCACGATGCGCTCGGCGGCGCGCCCACGGGCGTCGTCGTCGAGCGGGGTGAGGCCGGCGGCGAACTGGTCGCCGATGGCGAGCGCGCGCTCCCGTGGGCTCGCCAGCAGCACGAGCAGCACCGTCGCGCCCGCCAGCACCATGCCGAGCGAGTCGAACAGCGTGAGGTGCGAGTCCGCCGTGGCCGTGGGCTCGGCCAGCGCATAGATGACGAATCCCGCGGTGCCGATCACCGTGGCCCGCAGGTGCCATGGACGGTGCATGCCGGTGACCGCCACGATGGGCAGCGCCCACAGCAGGTACCAGGGTTGCACCACCGGACCCAGGCCGACGATCGCTGTGAAGGCAAGCAGTGCCCCGCGCATGGGGCTGCGTCCGTTCGGGCGCAGCAGCAGCACCGAGCACAGCGCCACGGCGACGAGCATGGCGAGCAGGCGCACCACTGACACCGCGATGGCGTCCAGCCCGCGATTGCCGACAACGTCCCCCGCGAGCCCGATCGTCATGCCGACCGCGGTGGCGGGGGAGAGCCAGGTGCGCACCGAGCCCGGTGTGGTGAGGGCCTGCACCCACCCCGCGCCCACCCCCATCACGGCGCCCACGACAACCACGGGCGCGAGCACGGCCACACCCGCGACCGCGTAGCCGCCGATGCGGCGCAGCCAGTGCCAGCCAGCGGGCATCAGTGCGAGCGCTGCGAACGGCACGGCGACGAGCGCGATGGGCTTCACCGCCACGGCCGCCGCGAACCACAGGATCGATGGGAGGGGGCGACGGCGTACCGCTGCCTCGAACCCGGCGAGCATGCAGCCCACCATGAGGGCGTCATTGTGGCCACCGAACGAGAAGTGCAGCAGCACGAGGGGATTCATCGCCGCGAGCCAGAAGGCCGACGCCGGGTCGATGCCGTGCTGTCGCGCCAGTCGCGGCACCATGACGGCCATGAGCGCGATGCCGGCGACGGCGGTGAGGCGGAAGCACACGGCAGACCAGTAGGGAGTGCCGGCCACCATGACGACGAGACGCTGCAGGGCCAGCGAGAGCGGGCCGTAGGGCGTCGGTGTCTCTGCCCACATGGGGTCGACGCCCGCGGTGAACCATCCGGGAACCGCTGCTGCCCCGTGCGTGTACGGGTTGAGGCCCAACTGCATGAGCCGCCCCTGCACGAAGTAGGAGTAGGTGTCACGGCTGAACAGGGGCGGCACGAGCAGGGTGGGCAGCAGCCACATCGCGAGGATGCGCTGCAGGTCGGGCACGGCGAGGGCGCGTCGCCGCAGCACGTCGGTGCCGAGCAGCAGCCACGACTGCAGCACGAGTGCACCGCCCACGAGCACCGCGAGGCGACCCAGTGACTCCCCGACGACCGTCGTACGGAGCAGCGCGAGCACCGCGATTCGATCGACGTTGAACAGTGGCGGTAACCAGCCGAGGGCGAGCGATCCGATGGCGAGGACGGCAGCCCCGATGGCCCCGGGCACCCCGTGGGCGACGACGAGTGGGGGCCGCCGCATGTCAGGCCGTGCGCACCGTGGCCGCGTCGGCGAGGGCACGCAGCGCCTCGATGGCCTCGGCGGCGATGACGTCGGGTCGCAGCGCCGCGAGTGCCTGCTCCCGCCCCTCGGCGATGCGACGCTCGACGGCATCCAGCGCACCTGATGCCGACAGCACCTCCCGTACTGCCGCGACGCCGGTGGCGTCGAGTTCGGGGTTGCCGATCTCGCGCTCGAGCACCGCCGCCTGCGCCGGCGTGGCGCGCTCCTGGGCGAGCGCGATGAGCAGGGTGCGCTTGCCCTCTCGCAGGTCGTCGCCCGCCGGCTTGCCCGTGCGCTCCGGGTCGCCGAAGACGCCGAGGATGTCGTCGCGCAACTGGAAGGCCTCCCCGAGCGGCACGCCGAATGCCGTGTACACGGCCTCGACCTCCGGATGATCGCCGGCCAGTGCGGCCCCGAGGTGCAGCGGACGCTCGACGGTGTAGGCCGTCGTCTTGAAGCGCATGACACGGGCGGCACGCTCGACGCTGCCGCCGCCACGTGCCTGCTCGAGGACGTCGAGGAACTGCCCACCCATGAGCTCGGTGCGCATGCGATCGAACACCCGCTTGGCCCGATGCAGCGCGGCGTCGTCGAAGGGTGCCGAACAGAGCATCGCATCCGCCCAGACGAGGGCCAGGTCGCCAATGAGGATGGCGGCAGCGGCGCCGAAATCGTCGTCGGTGCCCTGCCACCCGTGCTCGGCGTGGAGCGCGGCGAAGCGACGATGCACGGCCGGCTGGCCACGTCTGGTGTCGGAATGGTCCATGACGTCGTCGTGGATGAGCGCAGAGGCCTGCAGCAGTTCCAGGGACGCGGCGGCCGTGATGATTGCGGCACTGTCCGTGCCACCCGCGCCAATGTGGCCCCAGTAGCAGGCGGCGGCTCGCAGGCGCTTGCCGCTGCCCGTCATCGCGACGACGGCATCGAGGGCCGGCGCAAGTTCGGGGGAGATGCCGAGCAGGTCATCACGATGGTGGGCGATGAAGGCGTCCAGGGCCTGCTGCACCTGGTCGCGGAGGCGCGCCATGCGCTCGTCGAAGTCGGGCACGGTCCGAGCCTACGGGCATGGCTCACTACGCTGCGCCCATGACGAAGCCCCTGCGCGAGCACCTGGCGAGCGGTGAGCCGTCCTTCTCCTTCGAGATCTTCCCGTCGAAGCTCGGAGCCAACGACCCCGCGCTGTGGCAGACGGTGCGTGAGCTCGAGCCGCTGCGGCCCACCTTCGTGTCCGTCACCTATGGGGCGGGCGGGTCCACCCAGGAGCGCACGCTCGACATCTGCCGTCGCATCGAGCGCGAGACGCGCATGTCCAGCGTCGGCCACCTCACCTGCGTCGACTCATCGATCGACGAGTTGCGGTCGGTGATCCGGCAGTACATCGATGCGGGCGTGCGCAGCGTGCTGGCGCTGCGCGGTGACCCCACGGCCGGGCCGAACACGCCGTGGGTCACGCATCCCGACGGCTTCACGTACGCGATCCAGCTCGTGGGCCTGCTGCGGGAGATGGGCGACTTCACCATCGGGGTGGCGGCGTTCCCAGAGAAGCACCCGGAGTCGCCGAGCCTCGAGCATGACGGGCGCGTGCTTGCGGAGAAGCAGCGGGCCGGCGCCCACTATGCGATCACGCAGCTGTTCTTCCGACCCGTCGACTACTTCGCGCTCGTCGACCGGGCGCACGCCGCGGGCGTCACCATGCCGATCATCCCCGGGATCATGCCCGTGACGAATGTGGCCCAGATCGAGCGCTTCGCCGCCCTCTCGGGGGCTGAGTTCCCGGCGGCGCTGCGCGAGCGCTTCGATGCCGTGCGGGATGACGATGCCGCGGTGCGCGAACTCGGCATCGACATCGCCTTCGACCTCTGCGCGTCCCTGCTGCAGGGCGGCGCACCGGGCCTGCACTTCTACACGATGAACAAGTCGGCCTCGACGCGCCGCCTGTTCGGCAGGCTCGTCGAGGCCGGACTCATCCGTCGCTGACGTCAGTTGGAGCGGGCGGTCCCCAGCGTCACCGTGAACGTCCTGCTGCCACCGTTGTTCGGCAGGTCG
>JAKALQ010000029.1 GCA_021824095.1 Actinomycetes bacterium | reverse complement strand
CTCGCTGATGAGCACCTCGTCGAAGCCCGCGGTCTCCATGACGCGGCGCAGGATGAGCGCGCCGGCGGGGATGACGTCGACCCGTCCGGGATGCATGTACGGCAACGCCCGACGCTCGTCGGCGTCCATCGTGAGGAAGGCCTCGGAGGCGGCCTGCACCTGTGCGAGCGTGAGGCGCGTGCGGTGGATGGCGGCAGCGTCGTACGCGGGTAGGTCGAGGGCCATCGCGGCGACGGTGGTGGCCGAGCCGGCGACGGCGACGACCGTGCGCGCCCGCTCCACCGGCACACTGCTGCGGGCGAGGGCGATGGCGGCGTCGATGTCGGCGATGGCCGCCTCTGTGGCAGCGGGGTCGGCGTGGCCGCCGAGGGCATGGCGCTCGGTCATGCGCACGCAGCCGATGTTCACGCTGCGGGCCGCGTCCGGGGTGCGCTCGCCGACGACGAACTCGGTGCTGCCGCCGCCGATGTCGACGACGAGGTAGGGCGCGGGCTCACTGCCGAGCAGTTCGCGCGTGGCACCGGCGAAGGAGAGCGCCGCCTCCTCCGCCCCGGGGATCACCTCCGGCTCCACGCCGAGGCGGGCGCGGACGCCGTCGATGAACACGTCACGGTTGGCTGCGTCACGGGTGGCACTGGTGGCGACGAAGCGGATGTGCTGCACGCCGCGGTCGCGGCAGATGGCCGCGTAGTCGTCGCAGGCAGCGAGCGTCCGCGCGATGGCGTCGTCTGCGAAGCGGCCCGTGGCGTCAACCCCCTGGCCGAGGCGAACCACGCGCATCTCGCGATGCAGTTCGAGCAGGGTGTCGCCGATGCGGTCGGCGATGAGCAGGCGGATGGAGTTCGTCCCGCAGTCGATGGCGGCGACGCGCATGGTCACTCCCCCTCCAGGCAGGCGGTGGGCTGCCACCAGGCGCCGATGCGCGCGAGCACCTCGTCACCGAGGGGGTTCACACCCGGGCCGGCGGCGAGGGCGTGGGCGGCGAGGACATGCAGGCACTTCACGCGCGTGGGCATGCCACCGGCGGAGATGCCGTCGATCTCGGGCACCTGGCCCAGCGACGCGCGATCGGCGAGGTAGGCCGCATGGGCGGCGGCGTGGCCCTCGGCGAGCGCGGGGTCGTCGGCGAGGCGCTGCTGCATCTCCGCCATGGCGCCCTCCGCTTCGAGGGTGCCGATGGCAGACGCGGCGCGCGGGCAGGTGAGGTAGTAGACGGTCGGGAAGGGCGTGCCGTCGGGCAGTCGCGGCTCCGTCATGACGACGGCGGGCTTGCCGCAGCCGCAGCGCGCGGCCACGCGCACGACGCCACGAGCGGGGCGGCCGAGCTGGCGGGCGAGGACGTCGAGGTCGGCGTCGGACACGGTCATGGGCGCGCTCCCTGGGGTGCTGCGGTGGCGCCCGCGGCGACGATGCCGCCCCACATGGCGGCGTACCAGCTCTGCGAGCGCTGCGGCGACTGGGGCTGCGCGACGGTGCCGCCGGAGAGGACGGGTGCGTTGTCGGGTTCGAGCACGGTGTAGCCCACCTCGCCGGGCAGGACGAAGTGCAGCCGCTCGCGCGCCTGGACCGCGACGAAGGCGGGATCGTTCCACTTGGCGATCTCGCCGTTCATCTGGGCGAGTTGGGCCGACGCCTGCGCCGCCTGGGCCTGGAGACCTGCGATGCGGTTGCGCTGGGCGACGAGGTCGCGCAGCGGCAGGGCCACGGTGGCCATGACGAGCGCGACCACGGCAGTGAGGATCGCGGCCCGCCCCGTGAGCGTGGACCGACGCCGCTGCTGCCCGACCGACATGGGCGCCATTCTGCCCGCTCACCTCCGTCCATTCCGCGCTAGGACTCAAAACGGGCGGACAAATCCACCCAGAATCCAGCCATTCCTGAGTCCTAGCACGGGGGTGGACGGGAGGGGAGGGGGTGTTGGGCGTGGTGACCGGGTGCGAAACGGGCGCTTACCATTGCGCAACACAGGGGGACCCGAAGGCGCACAGGGTCCCACGTCGGCGATGGAGGCGGTCATGGCAGGTGCGGCTCGTCCGCGGCTCGTCGACGTCGCCCAGCGGGCCGGCGTCAGCGTGGGCACCGCCTCCGACGCCCTGGCCGGCAAGAACCGCATCCCCGACGACACCCGCGACCGCGTGCGCAGGGCCGCGGACGAACTCGGCTACGTCCCCAACCGCGTGGCCCGCGCACTGCAGGCCGGGCACCTGCCGCTCATCGGCCTCGTCATGACGCCGCTGCTCGAACGCAGCCGCTTCGACGCCTACCGCTCCGCGTGGATCGAGACGATCGGCGCCGCCACCCTCGCCGCCGCCGAGCGCGGGTACGGGCTCACCGTGCTCCCCGGCTTCGCCGCCACGAAGCTCGAGACGCTCCCGCTCGCCGGCCTCATCGCCCTCGACGCCGAGGCCGACGCCGCCGAGGTGCAGCGCGCCGCCGAACTCGGCATCCGCACGGTCACCGACAACCGCACGGCCACCGCCACCGTGCACGTGCGCACCGACGTGGCCGCCACGGTGCCCGCGGTGATGGACCACTTCCGTGCCTCCGGCGCCACCCGACCGGCCATGACCACCACCGACGTTGAGACGACGATGACGCGTGGCCTCGTCGACGCCTACACGGCCTGGTGCGCCACCCACGGCATCGAACCCCTCGTCGCACGCATCGACGCCGCGGCACCGGACGCGTCCACCCAGGCCGAGGACGCGCTGCTCGAAGCCGGCGCCGACGCCCTCTACATCACCGCCCCCGACCGCTCCACGCAGATCGGCCGCATCGCCATGCGCCGCGAGCGCGGACTGCCCCGGGTGCTGCTCGCATTGCTCGACGACGACATCGACGGTCGCATGGCCTCCCTCGGCATCACCACCGTGCGCATCGGCCTTGGGGACGTGGTGCGTCGCAGCGTCACCGCGCTCATCGACGCGCTCGAGGCCGACCCCGCTGCAGCGACGCGCATCGACGGTTCGTTCACGCTCGAGGTGCGCGACTCCTCGCTGCCGCCGCGCCCCTGGGACGGCATCGAGCGTCGTCGCGGCAACGGCAGCACCGCGTCCTGACGCGGCGAGCCCGCGACACGGCCCGAGCGGGCACGGACCGCCCGACACCCGCCCACCGTCACGCCCGCCCTGCCGGTCACACCAACCGCGCGACACGGCCCCGGCCGCACCCGCACATGCGAAGAGGCGCCGACCCACACGGATCGGCGCCCCTTGGCGCAGGTGACGGCTACTTCGCGAAGCGCGGGAAGGCCGAAGCGCCGGCGTAGCGAGCGGCGTCGTCGAGCTCCTCCTCGATGCGCAGCAGCTGGTTGTACTTCGCGACCCGCTCGGTGCGGGCCGGGGCGCCGGTCTTGATCTGGCCGCAGTCGAGGGCCACCGCGAGGTCGGCGATCGTCGTGTCCTCGGTCTCGCCGGAACGGTGCGACATCATCGTGCGGTAGCCGTTGCGGTGCGCGAGGGCGACGGCGTCGAGCGTCTCGGTGAGGGTGCCGATCTGGTTCACCTTCACGAGCAGCGCGTTGGCGGTGCCGGTGGCGATGCCGCGGGCGAGGCGCTCGGGGTTGGTGACGAACAGGTCGTCACCGACGATCTGCAGCTTGTGGCCGAGGGCATCGGTGATGGCCTTCCACCCGTCCCAGTCCTCCTCGGACATGGGGTCCTCGATGGAGACAATCGGGAAGTCGGCGGCGAGCTGCGTGTAGTACGCGGTCATCTCGGCGGCCGTCTTCTTGCCACCCTCGAAGCTGTAGAGGCCGTCGGCGAAGAACTCGGTGGAAGCCACGTCGAGGGCGAGGGCGACGTCGACGCCGAGCTTGTAGCCCGCCTTCTCGACCGCCTCGGCGATGTACTCGAGCGCGGCGCGGTTGTTCGGCAGGGACGGGGCGAAGCCGCCCTCGTCGCCGAGGCCCGTGGCGAAGCCGGCCTTCTTCAGCACCGACTTGAGCGAGTGGTAGCACTCGGCACCGGTGCGCAGCGCCTCACGGAAGGTGGGGGCGCCGATGGGGGCGATCATGAACTCCTGGATGTCGACGCCACCGTCGGCGTGCGCGCCACCGTTGAGGATGTTCATCATCGGGACGGGCAGCACGTGCGCGGTGGGGCCGCCGACGTAGCGGAACAGCGGCAGACCGGCGGAGTCGGCGGCAGCCTTGGCGACGGCGAGCGAGACGCCGAGGATGGCGTTGGCGCCGAGGCGTGACTTGTTCGGGGTGCCGTCGAGATCGATCATCGTCTGGTCGATGAGGCGCTGCTCGGAGGCATCGAAACCGAGCACCTCGGGAGCGATCTCCTCCTCGACCGCGGCGACGGCGAGCTCGACGCCCTTGCCGTTGTAGCGATCGGCGCCGTCGCGGCGCTCGCTGGCTTCGAAGGCACCGGTGGAGGCGCCGGACGGCACGGCGGCACGGGCGATGGTGTCGTCAGACAGGGCGATCTCGACCTCGACCGTGGGGTTGCCACGGGAGTCGAGGATTTCACGTGCGAGCAGGGCCTCAATGGTTGCCACAGGATCTCCAGTTCGAAGGGCTCGCGTCACCGCGAGCGGTTGTCGGAGCACGACGAACGGAGTCTACGCGCGCCGGAGAGCGGTCTGGCCGAGTGGACCCTGAGCATTCATCGAACCCACACCCTGCGTTCAGCGACCACGTGCGCGTACGCGGGTGATCGAGTCGGAATGCGCACGCAACGCGACCCGGCCTCCGGGTCAGGGCAAGTGCCGGCAACCGTCCAACTGCGGGGCGCCCGGGCCCTGCGGTACGTCAGATGATGGCGAGCTCGCGCAGCTTGGCCTCGAGGGCCGGGTTCGAGGGCTCGGTGAGGTGCGTGCCGTCCGGGAAGACGATGACCGGGATCGACTGCATGCCGTTGTTGTAGGCGACGACCTTGTCGATGGCGCCCTCGACGTTCTCCGTGTCGATGTAGTTGTAGGCCACGCCGAGCTCATCGAGCTGGCGGCGGCTGCGACGGCAGTCACCACACCACGCGGCACCGTAGAAGTCGATCATGAGCAGCCTCCTTGTTCGTCGGTGGCGCCGGCCACCGCTGGCCCTCGGCCACCCGGCCATGAGGGCGGTCAGTGACGGTACAACGGCAACCCCTCGCAGCGCATTCCCCATGGCAGCGCACTCCCCATGGTGGTGCACTCCCCCGCGCGTGCACACGACGCACGAGTCCGTCGGTCCCAGCCCCAGCCGGACACGCCCATCCCACCGCGCCACCGGTCCAGCAAGGGACCGACGAACACGCGCACATCAACCGGCGCTTCACTCCTCGAGGCGCCCGTCGACACAGCGTGTCGCGGGCGCCTCGAGGAGTGAAGCGCCGAAAGGGCGCGCCGTGACGGCGTGAGGTTGCCGGACGATTGGCACGCGTGGGGCCAGCAGGAACTCGGCGTGAGCACGTCCTCGGCGTGAGCACGAACTCGGCGTGAGAGGGTCTGCTCCATGAGCCGCCGCGTCCCCGTCCTCTACGCGATCATGGCCGTCACCTGGGGCATCCCCTACTTCTTCATCAAGATCGTGGTGGAGGAGCTGCAACCCGCGTCGATGGTGATGGCCCGATGCGGCCTCGCCACCCTCATCCTCGTGCCGCTCGCCTGGCGCAGCGGCGCGCTGCGGCAGGGTCTCGGGGTGTTCCGGTGGGTCGTGGTGTTCGCGCTCTTCGAGTACATCATCCCGTGGTATCTGCTCGCCACGGCCGAGCAGCGACTGCCCTCGTCAGTGGCGGGCCTGCTCCTCGCGACGACGCCAATGTTCGCCACCATCCTCGGACGGCTGTGGGGAGACCGGACGGCCACCCAGTGGCGTCGACTCGTGGGCTTGGCCATCGGCTTCGTCGGCGTGGGCGCCCTCCTCGGCATCGATGCCTGGTCGCACGGCCTGGACGCCGCCAGCGCACTGCTCATCCTCGTGACCGCGGCGTGCTACGCGCTCGCGCCCATGGCCGTCATGCGCAACACCCGCGGCATCGACCAGATGGGCATCGTCGCACTCGCCATGCCCATCACGACGCTGTTCTGGGCCTGGCCCGGCATCACGGAGTGGCCGGCACAGGGCGTGACCGCACGCGTGTGGGGCTCGCTCGCGATCCTCGCGATCGTGTGCACCTGGCTCGCCTTCCGCTACTACTGGAAGTTGGCGCATGCGGTGGGCGTCGTGCGCGCGTCACTGCTCACGTACCTGAACCCGCCGGTCGCCCTCGCCATGGGCGTGCTGTTCCTCGGCGAGCCCATCACCACGGGCATGCTGCTGGGATTCCCGTTGGTGCTGCTCGGTTCCTACTACGCCACCCGCGCACCGCGCCCTGTCATGGAAGCATCTGTCGCAGAGGCATGACCGTCGCCGCTGGACGGCCGACCCCACACAGCGGGCAATCCCGGCCCCGGGGATGACTGGCACCCCTCGGCCGACGCCGGATCTCGTTGCCGATGTCGAACGGCGTTCCGGTTTCTGATGCATGGACGGTCGGCGTTCCGCTCATGCATCAGAAACCGGAACGCGGTCCAGCAGCAAGTGCACTGCGACCGTCGCCGTTGGACGGCCGACCCCACACAGCACGCAACCCCGGCGCATCACACCCGTCGGACGGGTGGTCGATAGCCGGGGTCGCGTGATCGCGTCAGGCGACGTCCCACCACAACGTGACGTTGGTGCGCGAGCGCGGCGGCAGGGTGCGCATGAAGGCGCGCACCTCCTCGTCGCGTGACGCTGGCAGGCACAGCCGGATGCGCATGAAGCGCACGGCCATGTCCTCGTCGATGGTGGCGGGGGTTGCCGAGGGTTCGTCCTCCTCGACGTGCACGTCGCACCCGAGGGCACGGATGCAGGCCGCGGCGTCGAGCGCCGTCGGCGTCGTCGGCCGCTCGATACCCCAGAAGTGCTGCCACCACACGTTGAGGTCCGACAGCGGGTGCGTCATCGGCACCTCGACGACGACGCGCTTGCGGGCATGCGCCGACAGCGCCCGCAGGAAGGGGGCGAGGTCCTGCACGTTGAAGAGCACGTGATGGCAGGTGACGACGTCCGCCATCGGCACCTGATCCGACACGTCCGGCCAGTCGCCCACGTGGGTCTCGCAGGTGATGCCGCGACGCTCGGCCATGGCGGCGAAGCGCTCGAGCATCACCGGCTGGTGATCGACGCCGATGACGTGCGTTGCCGGCGGCACGCACGCGAACGCAGCACGCCCACCACCGCAGCCGACATCGAGCAGCGTGCCCGCGTCACCGAGCCCGGCGCGCGCCGCTCGGTGCGACGGTGAGTCGGGGATGGCATCGAGCGCGCTGATGTCGAACAGCTCGACGGGATGGATCCACGGCGACTCTGGCGCCTGCGCGAGGATCTCGTCGGGGATGCGCCAGGCCTCGAGCGCCTCGCGCCACTGCGCGAAGACGTCGCCGCTCATGCGAGCGAGAGGAACAGCTTTTCCAGTTCCTCGGGCGTCATGGGCGCGTTCTGCTCGTTCGTGCACTGGCGGATGCCGCTGGCGACGATCTTGAAACCGGCCCGGTCGATGGCCTTGGATGCCGCAGCGAGCTGCGTCACGATGTCCTTGCAACTGCGCCCGGACTCGACCATGTTGATGATGCCATCGATCTGGCCACGGGCACGGCGCAAACGGGCGACAACCTCGCCCACCACTTCCTCTTCAACCTGCATGGGCGCATCCTACCCCCCAGATACCCCTACGGGTATACGGGTGTGACGAAAAAGCCAAGGCTGTGCATGGCGGTTTCCGGCTCACCTCGGGGGGTATGCCGCAGACGCCTGGTCAGCGACCCCGGTGGCGCGACCGCACGGGACGTCCCAAGCCTGCGCCGGACGGAAGCGACCAACCGGGGGGCCATCCCCGTATGCAAGGATTCCGTCATGAGCGACATGATCTTCGACGTGGTCATCGAAATCCCCGGGGGAAGCCGCAACAAGTACGAGATCGACCACAGCACTGGTCGTATCCGCCTCGATCGCATGCTGTTCACCTCCACGCGCTACCCGTGGGACTACGGCTTCGTCGACAACACACTGGGCCTCGACGGCGATCCGCTCGACGCCATGGTGATGCTCGACGAGCCCACCTTCCCCGGCTGCGTCGTGAAGGTGCGCTGCATCGGCATGTTCCGCATGACCGACGAGATGGGCGGCGACGACAAGCTGCTGTGCGTGCCCGCGGGTGACGTGCGCAAGGAGCACCTGCGCGACATCCACCACGTGAGCGAGTTCGACCGTCTCGAGATCCAGCACTTCTTCGAGGTCTACAAGGACCTCGAGCCCGGCAAGTCGGTCGAGGGCGCCATGTGGGTCAACCGCGCGGCCGCCGAGGCCGAGATCCGCGCCAGCTTCGCCCGCCTCGACGAGTCGCGCAGCGACCACTGACGGCAGCAACTGACACCTGCACCATCCGACGGCGCCGCCCCACCACGGGGTTGGCGCCGTCGTCGTGTCCCGGGAGCTGGCGCCGTGATCGCGTCCCGAGGGGTTGGCGCCGTCACACTTTCCGCTTCACTCCTCGAGGCGCCCGACGACACGGCGTGTCGCGGGCGCCTCGAGGAGTGAAGCGGAAGGCACGTGAGCCCGCGTCAGGTTAAGCCAGGGTCAAGGCATCCAAGGAATGGTGCAGGTCGTCGCAGTGAGGGTTTGGGGACCCTCCAGATGCGTGCGCTCCGCCCCCCTGGGACCCCACCATTGCCCCATGACCACAGCGAACCGGAATGCGAGCCCCTCCGCAGGCGGCGGAGCGCGACCCTCCTCCACGCGCAACGCCTCCACCCCCGCTGTGGCCGCACCCTCGCGACGCGGCACTCCCCCTTCAGCCGGCGTCGCGACCGGGCGGAAGCACGCATGGGCCGACCGTCTCCCGGACGTCGTCGGCACGCCGATGGACCCTGCAACCTCGGCACGACGCAGCGCTCCCGCCCCCCAAGGCCCCAGGCGCGGGTCCGGAGCCCTCACTCGCAGGGCCCGCGCCTGGAGGGCCGATCTCATCTTCACCCTCATCGCGGTCGAGACGGGCATTGCCGTCGGCCTCGGCATCCAGGCCCAGCCCTGGAGCGACTGGGGCACCCCGTCCCTCGCGGTGACGGCCCTCTCCCGCGTGCTCGCCCTGGCGGGCACCGCGCTCGCCCTCGTCGCCCTGCTGCTCGCTGCGCGCATCCCGTGGATCGAGCGCTCGGTCGGCCAGGACCGCCTCATCAAGTGGCACCGCGTCGTCGGCCCCTACTCGCTGTGGTTCATCACGGCGCACGTCTTCCTCGTCACCATCGGCTACTCCATGGCGGACAAGATCAACGCCTGGAGCGAGTGGTGGCGGCTCATCCTCACCTACCCCTGGATGCTGCCCGCGCTCGCCGGCTTCGGCGCCATGGTGATGATCGGCGTCACCTCCTACAAGCGCGCCCGCGGCCGCCTGCGCTACGAGACCTGGTGGGTCATCCACCTCTACAGCTACCTCGGCATCGCGCTGTCGTTCATGCATCAGGTGACGGACGGCATCATGTTCGTCGGCCACCCGGCGATGAAGGACTGGTGGATGCTCTTCACGTTGTCCACGTTCGCCCTCATCCTGTGGTTCCGCATCCTCGTCCCCTTCGTCTCCTCGCTCTACCACGGCTTCAAGGTCGAGCGGGTCATCGCCGAGAACCACAACTCCATCTCGGTGGTGATGAAGGGCCGCAAGCTCGACGAACTGCAGGCGCAGGGCGGCCAGTTCCTCGGCTTCCGCTTCATGACAAAGCGCTACTGGTGGGAGTCACACCCCTACTCGATCAGCGCGGCACCCCGCAATGACCGCATCCGCATCACGGTGAAGGACCTCGGCGACCACAGCTCCTGGCTGCGCAACATGAAGCCCGGCACCCGCGTGTGGATCGAGGGCCCGTACGGCGTCTTCACCGCGGACGAGGCCACCACCGGCCGCGTCACCCTCATCGCCGGCGGTGTCGGCATCACCCCGATCCGCGCCCTCCTCGAGGAGTTCCCGCACGGCACCTCCATCGACCTGGTGTGGCGCGCGTCCCACGAGGACGACCTCATGCTCCGCCATGAGGTGGAGTCACTCGCCGAGTGGCACGGCGCCCGCGTGCACTACATCATCGGCAGCCGCGCCGAGGCCAGCCTCGACGTGCGCACCCTGCGCCACTACGTGCCCCACATCAAGCACACCGACGTCTTCCTCTGCGGGCCCGGCCCCGTGGTGGAGCAGGCGAAGGCCAGCGCCGAGGCGCTGGGCGTGCCAGCCGACCGTATCCATGACGAAGCCTTCGCCTACTGAGGAATCCCGATGAAGCGCGCACTCCTTGTCACCACCGGCACCGTCGTCGGCGTCGCCTCCGTCCTCGCCTACAAGCCCAGCACTGACGCCCTCGGCAACATCCCGGGCGTGCAGACGGTGGGCAACCTCTCACCGGCCCTCGCCACCTCGGGCGCCACCGCCAACCCGGCCGCGGCGACGACGCCCGCCAGCACCCCGTCGAGCGCCCCCGCCAGCGCGGCGCCCTCGACCCCGGCTGCCACCCCCGCCGCCACAGCCACGCACAAGGCCGCGAAGAAGAAGGTGGCGAAGAAGAAGGCCACGCACAAGGCGAAGAAGCCGGTCGCGACGCACAAGGCCACGGCCAAGCCGAAGCCCACCGCCGCCGCGGCGCAGCCGACCCAGACGACGGCCGCCTCCGCGCCGAAGCCGACGGCCACCGCCACGCCCAAGCCCGCGCCCACCCAGGCCGCCACCGGCTTCAAGGACGGCACCTTCACGAGCAGCTCACAGCAGGTGCTGAGCCACGGCGGCTACTACGGCGACCTCACCGCCAACGTCACCGTGAGCGGCGGCAAGATCACGTCGATCAACCTCAACGAGACCGGTGGCGGGCGCAACGGCATGTTCGCGCAGGCCGTGCAGCAGTACCTGGTGCCCGAGATCATCAAGACGCAGAACCCCCGCGTCGGCATTGTCTCCGGCGCCACGGGCACGTCGATGGCCCTCATCAACGCGCTGGCCTCCGTGCTGCAGAAGGCCTGACGACGATGACCCGCCCGGATGCCACGCCCGCTGCGGTCGAGGCGGTGATCGAGGCCAAGCGCCGCGGTCGCTTCGTGCATGCCGAGGACGTGTGGAGCACCACCGTCGTGTTCGACATCGACGCCCCGCACCTGAGCGTCCAGGAGCTGTTCGCGGCACGCGACGCCGTCGTCGCCTTCGTCCACCACGTCGATGAGGTGTTCTCCACCTACAAGCCCCACTCGCTCGTCTCGCAACTGCGCGAGGGGCACCTCACCGAGGACGACATCGAGGCCATGGGGGTGGCAGGCAACCGCGGGGCAGCCGAGCTCACGCAGGTGATCCGCCTCTGCCGCAAGGCGCTCATCGCCACCCGTGGCGCCTTCGACCCGTGGGGCGTCGAGGGCGGCTTCGACCCGTCGGGGCTCGTGAAGGGCTGGGCCTCAGGCGTGGCCCTCGACATCCTGCGCTCCCACGGTGTGCGTCGCGCCTTCGTGAACAGCGGCGGCGACGTGGCCACCATGAGCGACGGTGAGGCCTGGTCGACGGGCATCACCGACCCGGACGACACCAGCCGCATTGTGAAGACGCTCGACCTGCGCACCTTCGCGATCGCCACCTCCGGCACCTACGAGCGCGGCGACCACGTCGTTGATCCGCGCCCCTCCGCCGGGCTCGCCGACGCGCTGCCGCTTGATCCGAGCGCGGTCACACCGGGGGTTGCGGTCGATCGCCGCACCCAACGCGTCGGCAGCACCATCAAGGCGCAGGGTGCGCGCTCAGCAACGGTCGTGGGCCCGGATCCGGCCCTCGCCGATGCCTACGCGACGGCCCTGTGCGTCGATGGCCTGCAGTCCATCGAGTGGTTCCGCGAGCTCGGCGATGAGTGGTCGCTGTACATCGTCCCCGTCGAGGGCCGCGACGAGCACGGCCGCCGCACGGCCTACCGCTTCGGCACGGCCTTCAACTGACGCGCGCTGGGCGCTGGGCGCACTGCCGGCGCACGGTGCGAGCACCGCGGCTGGCGTCACGCGTCACGGTCGCATCAGGCACGCACTGCGTGGCCGGTACTCGGGTGCAGCAGGCGTGACGGGACGCGGGTGGCGCGACGTGTCGCCCATTGCACGATCGACATGAGTGCCCACACCACGATGACGACGCTGAGCCGGCCGAGCTTCGTGTCGGTGAGCAGCAGCAGGGAGCCCACACGCGGCACCACGCCCCGCACCTCGCCCACCACATCGGTCGCGGTCATGGTCCACGGATCGGGCGCCGGATTGGCGTCCCCGCGCGTGCGATAGCTGCCGCCCTGCTCGACGGTCACGATGCGATGCGTCACGAGCACGCCGGCATGCCGGTACGTGACCACCTGGCCCACGGCAAGGCCGGACGTGGGCCGCGTGATGATGAGGTCGCCACGGGCGAACGCCGGGCGCATGGAGTCGCTGCGCACGGCGAAGGTGCCCGCGTGGGCGAGGTTGAGCACGCCGAGCGCGGCGGCGAA
This sequence comes from Actinomycetes bacterium, assembly GCA_021824095.1. Lineage (GTDB taxonomy): Bacteria > Actinomycetota > Actinomycetes > S36-B12 > UBA5976 > JAKALQ01. Next base: position 6,363 of record JAKALQ010000029.1, on the reverse strand, counting down.
GGTGAGGATGAGGGCCAGTGCCGACGCCGCCAGGGCCGCGATCACGGTGGCAACGCGTGGTGCGCGCAGGCGCAGGGGCACGAGGGCACGGGGCTGGTCGCCGGTGGCGTCCATGGCGGATTCCCTTCGAGGGTGCGGGGGGCGGTGTGGGGTCGGTGGGGCCGTGCGGCCTGACGGTGTGGGGTCGGTGGGGCCGGTGGGGCCGGGCCCGCGCGGGGGAGGTCGCGGGCCCGGCCCAGTGGGCGTGACGACGGGCGCAGGGGCCGTCGCCGCGTCCGGCTTACTGGCCGGCGATCACGGACGCGTCGGCCGTGAGATCGAACGACATGGTCGCGCCCTGGTAGGGGTTGTCGTCGACAGCCAGATCATCGGGCCAGGTGACCTTGACGGTGTAGTTGTACGTCGTCGCAGCTGGAATGTTGGACACCAGGAAGTCCAGGTCCGCGACCTTGCCCGAGTAGAGGGACTGGCCCAACGAATCTGTGACGTCAACCTTGAGTACGTCGTTGAGGGACGGATTCGATGCCGAGACGATGAGGGAATGCACGCGCATTGACGCATCAAGCGTCCCGCTGTTGCGGAGATTCAGCGTCTGCGTCCTTGCCGCCATCATCGGCGATGCGTTCGTGACCGACACAGTTGCCGCGCTCGTCACCGTGCCGCTGTTGTCGACGACGTCGATCTGCATGGTGCCCGCCGTGGCCGTGTTGCCGGTGGACGTGGTGGTGTCGGTGAAGGCTGCCAAGGTGCTGGGCGCGAAGGTGGCGCCCACGGCGAGCGTCGAGGCGAGGGCGCTCCCCGCGATGGCGATGATGGCTCCCTTGTGGTGGTACATGGTCTGCTCCTTCTGCGACCGCGGTCGCTGTGCCTGGGTGACCGGCACGACGACCGCGTCACGGGAGGAACCCTGCGCCGCGAACCACGTCGCGAACTGACCGTCCACAGGACATGTCCGGCGCCCTTCACCCACAGCGCAACCCACGCCCTTGCACCGCTCCGGCCCACGGCGCCCGCGAACCCACACGGGGCCTGCCCCGCTTCCGAGAGGCCCGAACATGACGACGGCGCCCGTCCCACGAGGGGGCGGGCGCCGTCGCGCCGAGGTCAGTCGGTCAGAAGCACATGGACTTCACGTTGTCGGTGAGCGACCCAGCGAGCGTCTGCATCATCTGGATCTGCGGCTCGAGCACGGCAATCGAACCCTGCAGCGTCTGCGCGGAGGCGGTGTCGAGGGTGGCCATCTGTGCCTTGATGTCGTTCATCTGCTTCACAGCAGCGGCGGCCTTGGCCTGGGTGCCGTTGTTCTGCACGATGAGGTCGTAGCAGCCCACGGCCTTGCCGTTGTCCTTGTACAGCACCGTGGACTTCTTCCACGCGTACTTGTACTTCTTGCGCGTCTTGAGGTTGGTGTTGGCGCCGCAGTACATCTTGACGCTGCCGGTCTTGGCGATGGCAAGGGGCTTGGCGCACTTGGCGCCGACCTTGGCGGTGACGGCCTGGGCAGGGGCAGCCGAGAAGATGAGGACGGCCGCGGCGGCCACTGCGATGAGCTTGCGCATTGCTTCGACCCCTTTCGTGGGTATGCAGGCAGCCTAGGTGACGGTCCCTGCACACGGGGGCGCCGTGACACGATCGGGATGAAGTTATCAGCGAGTTCCAAAGGTTCGAACCTGCGCCAGACAGGGCGCCGCCGGGGCCTTCGTCGTTACACTGCAAGGACTTCCCAGAAGGAGCATGCCCGTGGACCGAGCCCTGCCGAGGCGCTGGACGGTGGCCGTTGCCGCCGTCGTGGCACTCGTGACGGGGCTCGCAGCACCGGCGCAGGCAGCAGGCGCCGGCATCCGCATCGCGGCGTCCACCTCCGCCGTGCTCGTGGGGCACACCTTCACGCTCTCGGGCACCCTCACGCCGGCCAGCGCGGGCGTCACCCTCACCCGGCAGGTGTACCGGCACAGTGCCTGGCAGACCACCGGCACCGCCGTCACACAGGGGGCGGGGGCCTGGCGCATGCTCGTCACCGCCCCGAGCACGCCCGAGCACCTGCGCCTGCGGGTGTACGCCACGCTCGGTGGGGTGCGCGTGATCTCGCCCGAGGTGCGCGTCGACGCCGTCGCCAGCCTGCCGGCCACGGACGGGGCCACGGACGGGGCCGGCGCTACCGCCGCACCGTCCGGCAGCCCGACCAGCGACCCGTCCAGCCCGGCAGCTGGCGACGGGTCGGGCGTGGTCACGCCGGCCGCGTCCGCCAGCGGGAAGGGCAGCGGCACGGTCGAGACCGCCGCCTTCGCCGCGGCTGGCAGCGCCGAGCTCGCGAAGGCCACCTACATCACCTCGGCCCAGCTGGCGTCCAACATCGCACGGCTGCGCGCCCGCATGACGGCCCTCACGAAGCAGTTCGCCAAGCCCGCCGGCAAGCCCGCGACGAAGCCGCCGGCAAAGCCGACACAGCCGAAGGCCGACCCCACGCCCACCCCGACGCCCACACCCACACCGACCCCCGTCACCGACACCACCACGGTCGTCGACACCACCACCCCGACGACGCCCAACCCCAACGGCTACATCTCGGCCTACGGGCCGGGCAAGCGCATCCTGGGCGCCGACATCTCGATGTACCAGCACCCGGGCAACCAGCCCATCAACTTCACGCAGATGTACAAGGGTGGCGTGCGCTTCGTCTTCATCAAGGCGAGTGACGGTCGCGACACCGGGCACAACGGGGCGGCCACCTGGTACGCGCAGGACCGCGCCGCCGCACAGGCCGCGGGCATCTACACGGGCTTCTACCACTACGCCTACTTCCCGGACACGACGAACAAGGCGGCGATCATCGCCGACGCCCAGGCCCAGGCAGCCAAGGCCATCGGGCGTCTGGCGGCCGTCGGCGGCTACAACGCCATGGACCTGCCGTACGCGCTCGACGTCGAGGAGTGGTGCTTTGCCACCAACGACAACGGCTCCTGCATGCGTCGCGTCAGCACGGCCAACGCCACCCTGTGGGTGAAGACCTGGCTCGCCACCATGACGCAGCGCACGGGCCGGCAGCCGTTCGTGTACTCCAGCGCCTGGTTCCTCGAGAACATCCTCGACCGCGACGCCACGCTCGGGCAGCTGCGCACCTACCCGCTCTGGATCGCGCACGCGGGGCTGAAGCCCGCCGACCCCACCAACTTCCCGGGCATGAAGCAGCCGTTCGGGTGCTTCATCACGGCCTGGACGCTCGCCAACTGCCAGCCGCAGTGGTCGGTGTGGCAGTACACGATCGCCACCAACGACGCCAAGTTCGGCATCCCCGGCGGGCACCTCGACCTCGACCTGTTCTCGGGCACCTCGGCCGACCTGCACGCGCTCACCACGGGCGTGTGGCAGCCGGCGCCGGGTGACTTCCTGCCGGTGAACGAGAGCACCACCGCCGTCGTGAGCAACCTCGCGTACTCGATCACCTCGCTGCCGCTCACCTTCACGGTGGACGTCAGCCGCATCACCGGTGGCCCGGTGGTGAGCGGCACCGTGGGCTTCCAGCTGCTCACCGACGCCACGGGCGTGCCCGCCACGGCAGCGCAGCAGGCGGCGGTGCGGGTGAAGGTCAACCGCATCGCGTCCGGCACCTGGACGGTGAGCGTCACGGGGCTGCCAGCGGGCACCTGGATCGGGCAGGTGCGCTTCAGCGACAGCAGCGGCGTGCATGCGCCGTCCACGGCACCCGTGCTGTTCACGCTGGCCGCGCCCGTCACCATCCCGGACACCACGACGGCCACCACCACCGACACCACCACGGTCACGACGGTCACGGGCACCGGCACGACGGGCACCACGGGCACCACGGGCACGGGCACGGCGACCGACACATCCACCGCCACCCCGTCCCCCACCCCCTGACGCCACCTCCGCCTTCCGCGCTAGGACTCAAAACTGGCGGAATTCTGTGGTGATTTGTCCGCCCGTTCTGAGTCCTAGCGTCGAAGAGCGGACGCCGCGGGCTGGGCAGCGTGTTGCAGATGCGTCACGGGCTGTGCAACTCGTCCATGCAACGGGCGACGATCCGGCGCAGCCGCTAGTGCGCGCCGCATGGGTGCGGCACGCTTCGGGAATGGCCATCTCCCGTGGTGCACGCAGGCAGCCCGCGCCCGCAATGACCGACGCCCCCCGCGCGACGCCCGACGCCCCCGGCGCCTCCCCGACGCCGGCGCCAACGGCCGCTGGTGGCACCCCCGCCACCGATCCCTTCACCCACGGCCGGGCGCTCCTCGCTGCCAGCCCCGACGCCGCCCTGCTGCAGACGCGCTGGGACCGCTGGGGCCACGACCTCATCGCCGGCCTCGCGCCCGTCTACGACGTCGACGCGATCCTCCCCCGGGTCATCGACGTCATCCTCGCCGCCCACGACGCCCGCACCACGCAGTTGCGCCAGCGTGACCTCGAGCGCACCTACCAACCCGACTGGTACCAGCAGCCGTCGATGATCGGCTACGCCATGTACACCGATCGCTTCGCGGGCACCCTCGCCGGCGTGCGTGAGCATCTCGACTACCTCAGCGACCTCGGTGTCACCTACCTGCACCTCATGCCGCTGCTCCGCCCGCGCACCGGACCCAATGACGGTGGTTACGCGGTTGCGGACTACCGCGAGGTGAATCCCAGCCTGGGCACGATGGCCGACCTCGAGTCGCTCGCAGACGACCTGCACGCGCGAGGCGTCTCACTCACGCTCGACCTCGTGCTCAACCACGTTGCCGACCAGCACGAGTGGGCCGAGCGCGCACGGCGCGGTGACGCCAAGTACCGCAACTACTTCTACTGCTTCCCCGACCGCACGCAGCCCGACCTCTACGAGCGCACGCTGCCGGAGATCTTCCCCGACTTCGCCCCCGGCTCGTTCACCTTCGACGAGACGCTCGGCGAGTGGGTGTGGACCACCTTCAACAGCTGGCAGTGGGATCTCAACTGGGGCAACCCGGATGTGTTCGTCGAGTTCGCCGACATCATCCTGTACCTCGCGAACAAGGGCGCCGACTGCCTGCGCCTCGACGCCATCGCGTTCATCTGGAAGCGCGTCGGCACCGACTGCCAGGGGCAACCAGAGGTGCACGCGATCACGCAGGCGTTGCGCGCAATCGCGCACATCGCAGCACCGGCGCTCATCCTCAAGGCCGAGGCAATCGTCGCGCCGCAACTGCTCGTCCCCTACCTCGGACAGGGTGAGCACGCGGGCAAGCTCAGCGAAATCGCGTACCACAACTCACTCATGGTGCAGATCTGGTCCGCGCTCGCGTCGCGCGATGCGCGTCTGATGGCGCAGGCGCTCGGCCGCTTCCCCACTGTGCCGACGACGTCCGCGTGGGGCACGTACGCGCGCTGCCACGACGACATCGGCTGGGCCATCGACGACGCCGACGCTGCGGCCGTGGGATTCAACGGCTTCCTGCATCGACGCTTCCTCGCCGACTTCTATCGCGGCGACCACCCGGGCTCGTTCTCGCGCGGCGAGCACTTCCAGGTGAACGAGGAGACGGGCGACCGGCGCACGTCCGGCACTGCCGCGTCGATGACGGGCATCGAGGTGGCGCTCGCGTCCGGCGATGAGGGGCAACTGCAACTTGCGCTCGAGCGGCTGCGCTGCGTGTACGCGATGGTGTACGGCTTCGGCGGCATTCCGTTGCTCTACATGGGCGACGAGCTCGCGCTCACCAACGACTACGGCTTCGTCGATGACCCCGAGCACGCGGACGACAACCGCTGGCTGCACCGGCCGCGCATGCCATGGGCGCTGGCGGATGCACGTGAGGACACGTCCACCGTGCATGGCGCGACCTTCGCGTCCATCCGTCATCTCGGGCGCGTGCGGGCGACATTGCCGCAACTGCATGCGGCCCCGCAGACGCAGGTGCTCGTGCCACAGGACCCGGGCATCGTGCTGTTCGTGCGGCGGCACGCGGCCCGGTTGTATGTGGGCCTGTTCAACGTGACCGACTCGTGGCGCACCTTCGGTGGTGGCTTCCTGCGGGACTTGGGGCTCGGCGACGGCGCGGCGCGGGCTCGCGAGCACCTCTCCGGCCAGCACGTCGCGCTACTCGATGAGATGCACATCCCGCCGTACACCGCGTGGTGGCTCACGTCCTGACGTACCCGGCTCGCGTCCGCGCGGGGACTCAGCTCGGCGAGAAGTTAGTTCGCGCGCGAGGTCAATGCACGCTAGGACTCAATTTTGGCGGACAAAACACCACAAAGTTCAACCACTTTTGAGTCCTAGCGTGGAAGAAACCCGCGTCAGGCGTAGTGGAAGAGGATGGCGCTCGCGAGGATGGCCCAGAGGATGAGCACAGTGGCGCTGTCGACGTTGAGGCGCAGCAGCCGCTCGAGGCG
>JAKALQ010000115.1 GCA_021824095.1 Actinomycetes bacterium | reverse complement strand
TCATGCTCGGCGATGGCCCACATGCCCACGCGCTCGAGGTAGCGCACGGCCTCCGCGAGGCCAACGGCCTGTGCCATGTTCGGCACGCCCGCCTCGAACTTCTGTGGCGCCTTGGCGAAGGTCGACCCCTCCATGCGCACGGTCTCGATCATCGAACCACCGGTGAGGAACGGCGGCATGGCATCGAGCAGTTCGCGCGTGGCCCACAGGCAACCGATGCCGGTGGGACCGAGCATCTTGTGCCCCGACCAGGCGATGGCGTCGACGCCGAGCGTGGTGACGTCGATCGGCATGTGCGGCACCGACTGGCAGGTGTCGAGGAAGACGAACGCACCCACGGCCCGGGCAGCGGCGACGATGCGCGGGACGTCGTTGATGGTGCCGAGCACGTTGCTCTGGTGCACGAACGACACCACGCGCGTGTGCTCGTCGATGACCCGATCGAGCTGGTCGAGGTCCAGGCGCCCGTCGTCGGTGAGGCCGATCCACCGCAGCTCGGCGCCGGTCTTGTCGGCGACCTCCTGCCACGGCACCAGGTTGGCATGGTGCTCCATCTCGGTGACGACGATGTTGTCGGCCGGCCCGAGCACGAAGCGCGGGTCGCCGTGCCAGCGGCCGTGCGCGGCCTTCGCCGTCGCGGACGAGAAGGCATGCGACAGCAGGTTCAGCGACTCCGTGGCGCTCTTGGTGAACACCAGGTCGTCCGGCTCCGCGCCGACGAAGGTGGCGACAGTGCGACGGGCGTCCTCGTAGGCGATCGTCGCCTCCTCCGCCAGCTGGTGCGCTCCACGGTGCACGGCGGCGTTGTGCCGCTCGTAGAACGCGCGTTCCGCGTCGAGCACCTGCACGGGCTTCTGCGAGGTCGCGCCGGAGTCGAGGTACACGAGCGGATGCCCGTCGCGCACCGTGCGGGCGAGGATCGGGAAGTCGGCCCGGATCGTCGCCACATCAAGATGGGACATCAGGCGCGGGCCCCCACGAAGGGCTCGTAGCCCTGCGCATCGATGGTGCGGGCGACCTCCATGCCACCCTCGTGGATGATGCGCCCGTCGCTGAAGACGTGCACGAAGTCCGCGGGGATGTGCGTGAGCAGGCGCGAGGTGTGCGTGATGAGCAGCACGCCGGTCTTGCCCGTGGCACGCACGCGGTTCACGCCCTCGGAGACAATGCGCAGGGCATCGACGTCGAGGCCAGAGTCGGTCTCGTCGAGCACGGCGAAGGACGGCTTCAGCAGCTCGAGCTGCAGGATCTCGTGGCGCTTGCGCTCACCACCGGAGAAGCCCTCATTCACATTGCGGTCCGCGAAGGCGGGGTCGATCTGCAGCGAGGCCATGGCACCGCGCATCTCCTTGAGCCAGTCGCGCAGCTTCGGTGCCTCACCGCGCACTGCCGTGACGGACGTGCGCAGGAAGTTGCTCACCGACACGCCGGGCACCTCGACCGGGTGCTGCATGGCGAGGAAGATGCCGGCACGGGCGCGCTCGTCGACGCTCATCGACAGCACGTCGACGCCGTCGAGCGTGATGGAGCCCTCCACCACCTGGTACTTCGGGTGGCCGGCGATCGTGTAGGCGAGGGTGGACTTGCCCGAACCGTTGTGGCCCATGATCGCGTGGGTCTCCCCCGCGCGCACGGTGAGGTCGACCCCCTTGAGGATGTCCTTCGGACCCTGGTCGGTGTTCACCCGGACGTGGAGTCCGCGGATCTCGAGCGTGCTCATGTTCATCCAATCTCGACGAACACCGTCGGGGTGCCGTCCACGTCGTCAATGGTCACGGGAAAGGTGCGAACCGGCGCAACGGCCGGTGGGCAGGTGGGGGCGCCGGTGCGCACGTCGAACGTCGAGCCGTGGAGCCAGCATTCCAGGCGGCCCTTGGCGAACTCGCCCTCGGACAGCGGCACGTCTCCGTGGCTGCAGCGGTCCTCGAGCGCGAACACCTCGTCGCCTTGGCGCACCAGCACGAGGTCGAGCATTCCGTGCTCGACGCGCACCGGCTTGCTGCCGAGCTCGGCGAGGGCGATGAGCGGTGTCACTCGGCGTCCTCGAAGGCGAAGCGCGGGTCCTGGTCGCCGAGGCGCTGCTCGACGCGGGCCATGCAGCGATCACGCAGCGTCGCAACGGGGATGCGGGCAACGAGGTCGCCGATGAAGCCGCGCACGACGAGGCGCTTGGCCTCGACGAGCGGGATGCCGCGGGCGAGCAGGTAGAACAGCTGCTCCTCGTCGAAGCGTCCGGTGGCACTGGCGTGGCCAGCGGAGGCGACATCGCCCGTCTCGATCTCGAGGTTCGGTACGGAGTCGGCACGCGCGCCCTCGGTGAGCACGAGGTTGCGGTTCATCTCGTACGTGCGGGTACCGATGGCCGCCGCGCGGATGAGCACGTCGCCGATCCACACCGCATGGGCGTCCTCACCCTGCAGCGCGCCCTTGTACTGCACGTCCGACGTGCAATGGGGGGCATCATGGTCGACGAAGAGCCGGTGCTCGTGGTGCTGGCCGGCGTCGGTGAAGAACACACCAAGCGCATCGAGTCGGCCGCCCTCGCCGTCGTACTGGGCGGACGTGACGAGGCGCACCACGTCACCGCCGAGCGTGACAGCGATATGGCGCACGACGGCATCGGCACCGATGCGCAGCGCATGCTGCGCGGCGTACACCTGGTCGCGGTCGCCATCGGAGACCTGCAGCAGCGACACATCAGCGCCAGCGGCTGCGACGAGCTGCACCGCGGCGGTGTGGCTGCCGGAGCCGGTGACGTCGATGACGATCGTGGCGCGGGCATGGGTGCCGACCTCGATGCGCACCACGCTGGCCGTCACAGCATCACCACGATGGGCGATGACAATCGGCTCTGCGAGCGAGGTATCCGCGGGCACGCGCACGAGTGTCATGGAGGACGACAGCTCGAGCGCCGCGACCGCGAGTCGGTCGGTGGGGCGGAAGTCCGGGGCATCGACCGACGCCTGCGTCACCGTGACCGATGCGGGGGCGTCGATCGTGAGCGCCGGGCTGGCGGCGGACTCGAGCGTGTGCAGGCCGCCGAGACGGCGCAGGGGCGTGAAGCGCCACTCCTCCTCGCGACCCGACGGCACGGGCACGTCCGCGAGGGTGCGACCCGAGAGGTCGAGGGTGAGGTCCTTCGGGGGTGCGTCCATGATCCCCATGTCAGCCGACCGCCCCTTCCATCTGCAGTTCGATCAAGCGGTTGAGTTCGAGTGCGTACTCCATCGGCAGCTCGCGCGCGATGGGCTCGACGAAGCCGCGGACGATCATCGCCATGGCCTCGTCCTCGGACATGCCGCGGCTCATGAGGTAGAAGAGCTGGTCCTCACTCACCTTAGACACGGTGGCCTCATGGCCCATCGACACGTCGTCGGTGCGCACATCGACGTAGGGGTAGGTGTCGGAGCGTGAGATGTCATCGACGAGTAGTGCGTCGCACTTCACGGTGCTGCGCGAGCCGTGCGCGTCCTCGAGCACCTGCACGAGGCCGCGGTACGACGTGCGACCGCCACCGCGCGCCACCGACTTCGAGATGATGGTGGACGACGTGTTGGGCGCCGCGTGCACCATCTTGGAGCCGGCATCCTGGTGCTGGCCCTCACCCGCGAAGGCGATCGAGAGCGTCTCACCGCGGGCGTGCTCACCGGTGAGCCACACCGCTGGGTACTTCATGGTCACCTTGGAGCCGATGTTGCCGTCGATCCACTCCATGGTGGCGTCCTCCTGCGCGACGGCACGCTTCGTCACGAGGTTGTAGACGTTGTTCGACCAGTTCTGGATCGTCGTGTAGCGGCAGCGGCCGCCCTTCTTCACGATGATCTCGACGACCGCGGAGTGCAGCGAGTCGGATGAGTAGATCGGGGCGGTGCAGCCCTCGACGTAGTGCACGTAGGCGCCCTCGTCGACGATGATGAGGGTGCGCTCGAACTGGCCCATGTTCTCCGTGTTGATGCGGAAGTAGGCCTGCAGCGGGATGTCGACGTGCACGCCCTTCGGCACGTAGATGAACGAGCCGCCAGACCACACCGCGGTGTTGAGCGACGCGAACTTGTTGTCACCGACGGGGATCACCGTGGCGAAGTGCTCGCGGAACAGCTCCTCGTGCTCCTTCAGCGCGGTGTCGGTGTCGAGGAAGATGACGCCCTGCTCCTCAAGATCCTCGCGGATCTTGTGGTACACGACCTCAGACTCGTACTGCGCGGCG
>JAKALQ010000114.1 GCA_021824095.1 Actinomycetes bacterium | reverse complement strand
GGCCTCGTCCCAGGCGGCGACGATCTCGACCTCGTCCGGCGCGAGCGGGAGGGGTGTGCCCGTGGGCGGCAGGGCGGCGGCGTGGAGCAGCTGCGCATGCTCGGGCTCGAGCTGCTGCGGCCAGGCATGCACGCGTGGTGCCGACACCGTGGCCTCGTCCGGCTCGTCGGCCCAGGCGTGCACAGTGCCACCGCGCTCCTCGACGGCAGCGCGCACGGTGAGCAGGTAGTGCGAGGGCTCCGTCCGACGGCCCTCGTAGGCGCGGGCGGCGCTGGCGATGAGGTGCCGCTCAGCCCGGGTGACCGCCACGTACGCAAGCCGCGTCTCCTCCGCCAGCTTGCGGGGGCGCAGGTGCTCAGCGAAGGCCTTGGCCTCGCGGTCGCGCGGCTGGTCACCCGGGTAGGCGAGCAGGTCGGGATCGACCCGCGTGTGCAGCAGCGCGTACGGCAGGGCATCGGCGTTCGTGGGCCAGGCCCGGTCGCCACGGTTGGATGGGAAGCTGCCCTCGACCAGTGCCGGCAGCGCCACCACCCCGTACTGCAGGCCCTTGGCCGCATGCACGGTCATGATGGAGACGGCACCGCGCACCACCGGCTGGTCAAGTTGCGGCTCCTGCTCCAGTCGCTCGCCGTCGTACAGCCAGTGCAGGAAGGCCGCGAGCGACTGCGACTGGTCGAGCGAGACGAAGCCTGCGACGAGGTCGACGAAGCTGTCGAGCGCGATCCGGCGGGCGCGTGCCACGGCCCGGTCGCTGGCATCGACCTCGACCTCGAGCCCGATGCGCCGGATGACGAGCCGCACGAGGTCGGTGATGGGCAGCCCGGCGCCACGGCGGAGCGCACGCACCTCGTCGTGCAGCAGCTCGATGCGCCGTCGTGCCGCGGCCGACAGGGGTGCGTCGCCGGGGTCGGCGACGGCATCACCGAGGGCGACGAGGTCGACGGCATCGGACCCGAGTGCCGCGTCGGCGAGCGCCGCCCGCCAGTCGTGGGCGTCCGGCCCGCCGCCGTCGGCCCGCGGTGCGGCGGCGAGCTGCTGGGCGCGACGCCCGAGGTGGGCGAGGTCGCGTACCCCGATGCGGTAGCGCATGCCGGTGAGGATGCGCACCCATGCTGCGTTGGCGGCGGGGTCGTGAATGACGCGCAGGTAGGCGACGATGTCGGCGATGTCGGGCACCGCCAGCAGCCCCTGGGTGCCGACGATGTGGGCGGGGATGTCGGCCCGCGTGAGCGCCTCGAGCAGTGCCGACGCGTGCTTGCGCTCGCGGATGAGCACCGCCATGTCATCCCACGGGGTCTCGGGGTGCGCGGCGCGCAGCTGGGTGGCGACCCAGTCGAACTCCTGAGCACCGTCGGGCAACAGGGCAACGTCGATGCGCCCCGGGCCATTGCGCACGGCATCGGCAGCCTCGAGCGCCTCGACCCCGGTCATGCCGGCGCGCAGCTCGGCCGTGATGTCGTTCGCCAACTCGGCGATGCGCGGGCCGAAGCGCTGCGTCGTGGGCAGCCCGTGGATGCGGGCGGGGTGCGGGCCCGCGGGGGCATGCACGGGGAAGTGCTGTGGGAAGTCGAGGATGTTCACCGCGCTCGCACCGCGCCACTCGTAGATGGCCTGCAATGCGTCACCGACGGCAGTGACGGGGTGGCCGTCGCCGAAGGCGCGCTGCATGAGCAGGCGCTGCGCGACGGAGGTGTCCTGGTACTCGTCGAGGAGCACGACGCGGAACTCGCGACGCAGGCGCTCGGGCACCTCGGGTCGACTCGCGACGAGCTGCAGCGACAGCCGCATCATGTCGGCGTAGTCGATGGCGGGCAGTGCCAGCTTGGCGGCGCGGAACTGCGCGACGAGGTCGAGCAGCTCCAGTCGATGGCGCGTGGTCTCGAGGATGCGCTGCCCGACCGCTTGCTGCGGCAGGGCGGCCATGCGCTCGATGCGGTCGCGGTCGTGGGCGCGCACTGCCTCGATCTCGACGGCCTCCTCGGCGAGGGCACCGTCGAGGGAGAGCAGGGCGCGCACCACCATCGCCGTGGAGTGCGACACGGCCACCGGCGGTGTGGCCGGCGCCCGCACCACCCGCATCGCGAGCTGCTCGCGACGCACGTCGGACAGCAGCTGCAGGTCGGGTTCGAGGCCGATGCGCAGGCCGTCATCGATGAGCAACTGCTGCGCGAAGGCGTGGTACGTGGTGATGGTGGCGGTGTCGGTGGCCGACAGGCCGAGCCGGGTGAGGGCGTCGCGCACTCGGCTGCGGAACTCTCCGGCGGCCTTGTTGGTGAAGGTGAGCCCGAGCACCTCGTGCGCCTCGACCGCACCGGTGGCGACGAGCCAGACGATGCGCGCCGTCATGACGGAGGTCTTGCCCGACCCGGCACCGGCCATGATGACGGCCGGCTCGAGGGGTGCGGTGATGGCGTCCAACTGTCGTGCGCTGAAGGGCGTGCGCATGAGGGCGCAGAGGTCGTCGATGGTGAAGCGGCTCATGCGCCCTCGAACCTCCCCTCGGGGACGGCCGGACAGGCGGCCCGCATGGCGCAGGTGTCGCAGTGGCCGCCGGGAGTGGCCGTGAACTGCTCACTGCGCACGGTGTCGAGGGCGGCTCCGAGGACGTCGGTGACCCACGGATCGGCCGGATCGAGTGGCGGCTGTTCCTGCACTGCGGGCGAGGCAGCATCGCGGGCACCGGCGGGCACCCGCAGGTGCACGAAGGCGCCACCGTCGGGCGTGAGGCCCTCGCCGACGAGGCCCCGCGCGACCGCGAGCTGGTAGAAGCGCAGCTGGCCGCTGTCGGCGACGGCCTGGTTGCCGTACTTGCCGCGCCCGGTCTTGTAGTCGAACACGACGACGTGACGGTCATCGACGATCTCGATGCGGTCGATGCTCCCCCGCATGTGAAGCCGTTCGACGCGGCCGGCCGGCGTGGTGACGTCGACCACGCCGTCGAACGTGACCTCGGAGTGCACGACGCGGCCCGCCCGGGGCGTGTGCCAGTGCACGAAGCGGGCCAGCGCCTCGACACCAGCCGCGAAGTCTCGCTCCGATTGCCAGGCGGCGTCGTACCCGGCTGCGTTCCAGGCGCTGCGCAGCTCGGCGGCGAGCACCGGCACGTCGGCAGGCAGGGCACCGCGCACCACCCCGTCGGCGAGCGCGTGCAGCGCCGATCCGAAGACGACGGCCGTGCCGCGTGGCGTCTCGGCATGGACCCGTTGATCGAGGAACCAGCGCAGACCGCAGTTGCCGAGCGTGTCGAGCGATGACCCGCGCACGTAGAGCGGCGCTGCGGGGTCGACCACCGGCGTGGCTGCCTCGGTGACCGCCCGCATGCCCCACCATCTGTCGGGATCGGCCTCCGGGAACAGCGGTTGGCCGCTGTCGTCGCGCAGGGCGGCGAGGGCATGCAGGCGTCGCACCGCGGCATCCCGGAGGGCCGGCCCCGAGGTGGTCGAGGTGGCGGTGCGTCGCAGGCGGGCCACGATGTCGTCGACGCCGTCGAGTCGGTGCGGACGGCCGCCGATGGGCACGGCCGGGACCACGCGGTTGTCGAGGAAGCGCGAGGGCTGGGCGTCATCGGCACGCAGCCCGAGGGTGCCGGACACCTCAAGGGAGGTGGTGGCCCGCGTGCAGGCGACATGGAAGAGGCGCCGCTCTTCGTCGTAACGGGCCTGCCGCCCGGGAGGGGCACCGAGTCCGTTGGGGTCGAGCCGGTCGACGTCGAGGATGGGCGATCGTCGACGCAGGTCGGGCCACACCCCCTCGGTGACGTCGACGACGAAGACGTGCGCCCACTCCCGCCCCTTCGCGGCATGGGCGGTGAGCAGCTCGACGGCTGGGCCGGTGTCGCCCCGGCGGGCCAGGGTGTCGGCGGGTACCTGCTGGCCGAGCAGGTCGGCCACGAAGGCGGCCACCCCGACATGCCCGCGATGGCGCAGCACCGCCCGCTCTGCCACGTCGAAGAGCTCGCAGACGGCATCGAGGTCGCGATGCGCGGCTGCCGCTGCCTGGTCGATGGCGAGACGCCGCAGGTGCTCCGGCCAGCCGGTGCCCGACCACAGCAGCCACAGGACCGCGTGGGGGGAGTCACCCGCCAGCACGCGCGCGTGGGCCCGGTGCAGCAGGGCACGCAGGGTGAGCAGGGCACGTGCGCCCGGCAACCCGTCCGGCAGCTCGAGGGCCGCACCCGCATCGCCGAGGGCGTCGGCGAGGGCCTGGTCAGCAGGCACGGCACGGTCGGTGCGCAGGATGCGGGCGAGCGCGCGCACCTCGCTCGCGTCGAGGCCACAGAGTGGCGAGACGAGCAACTCGTGGGCGTGCACGGGATCGAGCACCAGGTTCGGCCTCGCCACCACCTCGAGGGCCCGGACGAGGGTGCGCACGGCCGGTTGGTCGACGAGTCGGCCGGAGCGCACGTCGGTGCGCGCGGGCA
>JAKALQ010000113.1 GCA_021824095.1 Actinomycetes bacterium | reverse complement strand
GGTGGCCGATCAGACGATGTCGTCCGGGTCGACCGCGGGTCGCGCCGGCGGTGCCGGGCTGGCCCCCGGCTCGGGCCGCGTGGTGTCGCGGAGGGCGCGACCGGCGTCCTCGATGGGCGCGGCCAGATCACGCAGCGCGCGGCGCGGGTCGAGGCTGCGCAGGTCGCGCAACGTCGAGTCGTCGAGGTCCGCGGCCTCCATGATCGTCGACTTCGCGTCGTCAGCCTGCTGGCGCAGCTGGCGCAGGATCTGCGCCGCCTGTGCCGCCACCTTCGGCAGCCGGTCGGGCCCGAAGATGATGAGCCCGACGAAGGCGATGACGAGCAGCTCGCCGATGCCCATGTCGAAGATCATGGCGGGAGCCTACGACCTCAGTTCGTCGTCGTGTCGGCCCCGAGGGTGACCGCTGCGGTGCGGCCGCCCTTGAGCGTCACCTTCACCACGTCGCCGGGCGCGTGGGAGCGGATCGACACGATGAGGGCGGTGGCGTCGGAGACGGGCGAGCCGTTGATGGCGGTGACGATGTCGCCGGCCTTGAGGCCTGCCTTGTCGGCGCCCATGCCCGCCTTCACGGCGGCGATGCGCGCACCCGGACCCTGGAACTGCATGTCGATGCTCACCCCCATGACCGGCACCTGCGACTTGCCGGAGGTGATGATCTCCTCCGCGATGCGCTTGGCCTGGTTGACCGGGATCGCGAAGCCGAGGCCGATGGAGCCGCTCTCGCCGCCGAAGCCAGAGCCGAGGGACGCGATGGCGGAGTTCACGCCGATGACCGCCCCGTTGGCGTCGATGAGCGGGCCGCCGGAGTTGCCGGGGTTGATGGCGGCGTCCGTCTGGATGGCGTTGATGTACGACATGGCCGCGCCGCCCGAGGAGTCACCGGCGGTGACGGGACGGTTGAGGGCGCTCACGATGCCGCTCGTCACCGTGCCCTGGAGGCCGAGGGGCGAGCCGATCGCGATGACCGGGTCACCGACGACGACGGAGTTGCTGTTGCCGAGGGTGACGGCCGGCAGGCCCGTCCTGTCCACCTTCACGACGGCAAGGTCGTACGCGCTGTTCGACCCCACGACATGGCCGGGCACCGAGGTGCCGTTGGCGAAGTCGACGGTGATCGTGGGCGTGCCGCCGACGCCGGCGACGACGTGGTGGTTCGTGAGGATGTAGCCGTCGGAGCGGATGACGAAGCCGGAGCCCGTGGCCTGGCCCATGGGGCTCGACACGGTGATGTTCACGACGCTCGGGGTGAGGCGGGCGGCGAGCGCGGCCACCGAGCCGGCGGGACGGTTCACGGTCTCCTGCGCCAGCTGCGTGAGCGCTGCGCCCGTGGAGCCGGGGTTGAGGAAGGCATGGTCGACGATGCCGCCGATGCCGCCCGCGACAAGGGCCATGATGATGGCGATCGACGGACGCACGAGGTAGCGCGGGGCCCGGGGCGCGGCGGGGGGTGCCGCGATGGCACGGGCTTCGAACACAGGCTCGGCGTCGGGCGTCACGGTGGCAGCCGTGGCGAGGTCGGGGGTGTCCCCGTCGACGGGCAGCGAGGAGGGCTGCGCCTCCCCGCGGAAGGGATCGTCCTGGGTCGGTTCGTACGTCATGTGGCCATTGTGGTCCCGCCCTGACGGTGCGTCGCGCCCACGAGGGCCCCATCACCGATGCGTGACCAAGGAATTTCCCCACGCTTACCTGCCCGCTCGACGTCGTGCCGTGGCCGCGCCCGGAGGCGACGGCACTAGCGTGGGAGCGTGCACGTCGACGAGCCCATCTGGCCGGCCCCCACCCAGGCATCCTGGGACTTCACCGAGGCGTTCTGCCCCGAGTCCGACGCCATCGCGCAGGCACGGCAGCGCGCCCTCGAGCTGGGTGTGGGTGCGGTGTCCCCCGGCGCCGGCGCGATGCTGCGGCTGCTGGCGGCGATGACGCACGCCCGCGCCATCGTCGAGATCGGCACCGGCACAGGGGTGACCGCGCTGTGGCTGCTGCAGGGCATGCGCGCTGACGGGCAGCTCACGTCGATCGACGTCGAGGGCGAGCACCAGCGCATCGCCCGCGAGATGCTGGCCGCCGAGGACCTGCCACGCGTGCGCCTCATCGCGGGGCGCCCCGCGGAGATCCTGCCGCGCCTGCAGGACGGCGCCTACGACCTGGTGCTGCTCAATGTGGAGCCGGCGGCGCTCAATCCCATGCTCGACCAGTCCCTGCGGCTGCTGCGCCCCGGCGGCATCTTCGCGGTGTCGAACATCTTCGGTGGCAACCGCCTTGGTGACCCGGCGCAGCGCGACCCGGCCACGGTGGCTCGTCGGCTCTTCGCGCACCGGGTGGCGGAGGAGCCGCGCCTGGTGCCGGCACTCGTGGCCGCCGGCGACGGCCTCCTCGCCGCCGTGCTGCGCGAGGCCTGAGGAACGCGAAAGGCCCCGATCCCACAGGGACCGGGGCCTCGACGTCCGTTCAGCCGACCACCGTGGCCAGCTGGCCTCCGAGGTCACGCGCCTCATCCGGCGTGAGTGCCACCACGAGGCGACCGCCGCCCTCGAGCGGGACCCGCATCACGATGACACGCCCTTCCTTGACGACCTCCATGGGTCCATCACCGGTTCGGGGCTTCATTGCCGCCATGCTGCCGCCTTTCGAATTCGAGGCATTCGTCAGGCGGCATTATTCCGTACGGGTCCGATCGGCCGGAAATCGGTGGCCGAGGCCCCGGCGGAAGCACCCCACGAGGTGGTCGTCGACGAAGCCGTTGGCCTGCATGCCGGCATAGAGCGTCGTGGGACCGACAAAACGGAAGCCGCGGGCCTTCAGGGCACGGGCGAGGGTGCGCGTGGCAGTGCAGGCGCTCGGCAGGTCGGTGATTTCCCGCGGCGGGCGGCGGAATCCCTCGGCCTCGAGCGCGGCGTCGTCCGGGGCGTGGGCGGCCATGAGCGCCCCGAGCGCGCCATCGCCCTCCTGCTCCCACAGGGTGCAGAGGGCGCGGGCGTTGTCGATGGTGGCCAGCACCTTGGCGCGATTGCGGATGATGCCGGGGTCGGCGAGCAGGCGGGCGACGTCGGCGTCGCCGAAGGCCGCCACCCGGTGCGGGTCGAAGCCGGCGAAGGCGGCACGGAAGGCGGGACGCTTGCGCATGACCGTCACCCAGGCCAGACCGCTCTGGAAGGCCTCGTAGGTGATGCGCTCGAAGAGGGCGCGGTCACCACGCACCGGCACCCCCCACTCGGTGTCGTGGTAGGCGCGGTAGTCGTCGCTGCCGTCCGCCCAGGCACAGCGTCGGGCATCGGGCGCCACCTCGGGCGCGGGCGTGAGCTCCACACCCCCATCCTGCCAAGGCCGCCCTTTCGGCGCTTCACTCCTCGACGAGCCCGCGACACGCCGTGTCGCGAGGCTCGTCGAGGAGTGAAGCGCCGAAAGGGTCACAGGGAATTGGGGGGAACCTTGGCTGAACCTGGGACGAGCGCTTGGCCCGCCCTTGACAGTGATCTGCTGTGCTACGGCCAGGCTCGGAACCGGGCCACCCGACGTTGAGGGCCGTCGGGGCGACCACCAAGGAGTCATCCATATGAGGATCACCCGCCGCGGCGCCGCCATCGGCGCCAGCGCACTCGCACTCGCCACCGCGGGCGCACTCGCCGCCGGCCCGGCGTTCGCCCGCGACAGCCACCACGGCCGCGTCCAGGCGTCCGGCCAGTACCAGGTCGTCGACTCGTCGACCGCCACCCTCCCCGCACTCCCCGGCATGCCCGGCATGCAAGGCCGCGGGTTCGGTGACCGCGACGGCTTCCCCGGCCGCGGTCACGGGCGCGGACACGGCCGCATGGGCGCGCCCGGCCAGGCCTTCGGCCCGATGCTGCACAGCACCGGCGTCGTGCAGCAGACGGAGTCCGGCACGGCCACCTACGTCACGGTGAGCCAGCAGGAGGGCAAGGTCACTGCTGCGAGCGACACCCAGCTCACCGTGCAGAGCGCTGACGGCGTGAGCTGGACGTGGACGCTCACGGCCACCACCCACATCATGCGCAATGGCACCACGGTGACCGGCTCGGCCTTCCAGGTCGGTGACGTCGTCGAGGTGATGGGCACGGGCAATGGCAGCGGTTCCACCGCGGTCGTCGTCATGAGCCACGCACCGCGCCCGCGCCCGGCCAACCCCGGCGCTCAGGGCGGCTCGGGCACGCTCGCCCCGCTCCCCACACCGACGACCGGCACCAACGCGTAGTCGTCACCGCACGCACGATGGCCCACGGGAATCCCGTGGGCCATCGTCATGTGTGGACGTTCAGGCGCTGAGCCATGCCCGCAGGTGCGATTCGACCGAGCGCAACTGCGCAACGGGCACATGCTCGTGGGGCGTGTGCGCGAGGGCCGGATCTGCCGGCCCGAAGTTCACCGCCGGGATGCCGAGCGCGGTGAACCGGGCAACGTCCGTCCAGCCGAACTTGGGTCGCACCTCGACACCGGTGGCCTCGAC
>JAKALQ010000112.1 GCA_021824095.1 Actinomycetes bacterium | reverse complement strand
CGACCATCGCACACCCGTGGAGACCGACGGCGTCCGTGCCATCATCGACGAGGCCATGCGCGACGATCCCCGCCCGCTGTTCGTGGCATGTGGTGCCAGCCTGACCGAGGTTGCGAGCGCCTGGCTGCTCGAGCCGCGCATCGCGGAGCGACTCACCGTCGTCTGGATCGGGGGCCACGAGTACGAGGCCCCCGTCGCACCCGGCGCACCCGATCTGGAGTACAACCTCGGCATCGACCGCATCGCCGCCCAGGTGGTGTTCAACGAGTCCGCCCTCCCGGTGTGGCAGTTCCCTCGCGACGCCTACCGCCAGGCGCTGGCCTCGCGCGCCGAGCTGCAGCTGCGCATGGGCACGGCGGGCAGGCTCGGACGCCACCTGCTCGACCGGCTCGGCGGCACGGCCCGTCGCCTCGCGGACGCGGGCACTCCGATCGGCGAGGTGTACGTGCTGGGCGACAGCCCGCTCGTCCTCGCCACCGCACTGCTCACCTCATTCGAGCCCGACGCCGCCTCCTGCAGCTGGGAGGTGCGCCCCTGCCCGCGCATCGGGGATGACGGCCTGTACGTGCAGCGGGCGGACGGACGGCCCATCCGCGTGTTCACGCGCATTGACAACCGCCTGTGGCTCGAGGACCTGCTCGCGAAGCTGCAGTTGCACGCTGCGCGCTGACCCGGGCACCGGCGTTCGCGGCCTGCGGGCGCCACGCTCCGACGCGCAGGTGGTGGTCCCTACACTTGGGGCGCATGGACGGTGCAGTGCGACTCGACCCGATCGAGGATGCCATCGAGGCGATCCGGGCGGGCAGGCTCGTGCTCGTCGTCGATGACGAGGATCGCGAGAACGAGGGCGACTTCATCTTCGCCGCCGAACTCGCCACCCCCGAGCTCATGGCCTTCGCCGTGCGCTACTCCACCGGCGTCGTGTGCGCCCCCATGGTGGGTGAGGACCTCGACCGGCTCAACATCCCGCCGATGACGGCCGTGAACCAGGACCAGAAGGGCACCGCGTACACGGTGTCCGTCGATGCCCGCGCCGTCGAGGCCACCGGCATCTCGGCGATGGACCGGGCCATCACCGTGCGGGCACTGGCCGACCCTGCGTCCACACCGAACGACTTCACCCGGCCCGGGCACGTGTTCCCATTGCGAGCCGTTCCTGGTGGCGTGCTGCGACGCGCCGGCCACACCGAGGCCACCGTCGACCTGTGCCGCCTCGCCGGCCTGCGCCCGGCCGGCATCTGCGTCGAGATCCAGCATGACAACGGCGAGATGATGCGCGCACCGGCCATCCGTGCCTTCGCTGACGAGCATGGCCTCGTCATGGTGTCGATCGCCGACCTCATCTCGCACATCCGTCGCAACGAGCGTCAGGTGGAACGCGTCGCTGACGTGCCGATGCCCACCGCCTTCGGCGACTTCCGTGCCGTCGGCTATCGCAGCCTCGTCGATGGCAGCGAGCACCTCGCCCTCGTCATGGGTGACCTTGGTGACGGTGAGGACGTGCTCGTGCGCGTGCACTCCGAGTGCCTCACGGGCGACGTCTTCCACTCCCATCGCTGCGACTGCGGCCCGCAGCTGGCGGCGGCACTGCGCGCCGTGGGCGAGCGTGGTCGCGGTGTGGTGCTGTACGTGGGCGGGCATGAGGGGCGCGGCATCGGCCTACTCGGCAAGCTCAAGGCCTACGCGCTGCAGGAGCAGGGGCTCGACACCATCGACGCCAACCTGGCGCTCGGATTCGCCGCCGACGCCCGCGACTACGGCACAGGGGCGCAGATCCTCGTCGACCTCGGGGTGCGCTCCATGCGGCTGCTCACGAACAACCCCGCGAAGCGCGCCGGGCTTGAGGGCTATGGCCTGTCGATCACGGGTCGCGAGCCGCTCGTCATCCCGGCGCTCCCCGAGAATGCGGCGTACCTGCGCACCAAGGCAGAGCGCTTCGGGCACTTCCTGCCGTCATAGTCGACGCGAGATCGGCGGCACGGTGCCGTCGTCGCTGGTGCGGGGCGGCCTGCGCTGGTGCGGTGTCCTCAGTGCGGCAGCCTGTGGCGGAGCCGCTCGGCAGGCTCTGGCGTCAGGCTGACACGCGCACGATGACGCGCGCGAGTGGGTGCGCCGCATCGGCCGCCCGCGGCTCCTGCCCCAGGGTGCGCTGCACCTCGTTCATGATGTTCACAGCCGAGATGGCCATGTCCTGGTCGATCGTCGTGAGCGGCGGCGAGGCAACAGGTGCGGTGAGCACGTTGTCGCAGCCGATGACCGCCAGATCGTCGGGGGCGTCGAGGCCCACCTGGTGCATGCCGGCAAGCAGGCCCATGGCCCATTCGTCGTTGTAGGCGGCCACGGCGGTGACGCCTGCCGCGCGCCAGGCAACCGCCAGCGCACCCAGCCGCACGCGATCGAGTGACACGGTGCGCTTGCGCAGTGCCGGGAGTCCGGCGGCATGTGCTGCGTCGCGGGCACCGGCAAGGCGATGATCGGCGATGGCACGCACCCGCGGGTCATCGGGGAAGAGGTAGCCGATCCGCGTGTGACCGCCCTCGGCGAGGTAGTGCACCTGGGCCGCGCCGACGTGCCAGGCCTGCTGTGCGAACGCGGGCAGGCCTGGTTGCGCGGTGCGTGTGGCACCCTGCCAGTGCGAGGCGATCGGCACGCCCGCGTCGCGGGCGATGCGACGCAGGGGAGCGGGCAGGTCGTGCATGGCGATGATGGCCGCGGGGGCGAGCGTGGCGAGGGTCGTGGCCAAGGAAGCAGCCCCCTCCTGCACCACCGCGAGGGTGAACCCGCGTCTGCCCGCCTCCTGCGTGAGCGCCTCGATGAGCTTGCCGGCCTCTGCGCCGATGGGCCAATCCGGCAGCACCCACATGACGAGGTCGCTGTGGCCTCGACGCAGCGTGCGTCCCGCCATGGACGGCACGTAGCCCAGTCGCTTCGCCGCGTCGAGCACGCGTCGACGGGTCTCCGGCGTGATGGTCTGGCCCGCGGTGTTGTTGAGGACGTAGCTCACCGTGGCGCGGGAGACGCCCGCAGCACGTGCCACGTCGGCCCCGGTCACGCGTGCTCTCATGCGCCCACAGTATCCGGCGTGGTGCTCGATGTACGACGACGTGACGGTGGGACGTCGTCATTGTGCGGCCACGGGAGCATGCCGTACGGTTGCGAAAACACGACTGAATGGATTAAGCGCCGGGCTTGCGTCATCGGCTGTCGATCCACCGGCGAAGGGGCAGCATCGTGACCGACCCACGCAATCCCGTCCTCGCGGGCTTCCATCCCGACCCCAGCGTCGTGCGCGTGGGTGAGGCCTACTACCTGGCCACCTCCAGCTTCGAGTACCTGCCCGGCATCCCAATCCACCGCAGCACCGACCTGCGCACATGGGAGCTGATCGGGCATGTGGCGACGCGCCCCGGCCAGCTCGATCTCGCCGACGTGTGGACGGGTGCAGGCGCGTGGGCGCCGACGCTGCGGCACCATGACGGGCGCTTCTGGCTCGTCATCACGGTTGTCGGACAGGGCTGCCTGCTCTTCAGCGCTGCTGACGCGGCTGGCCCGTGGTCGGATCCGGTGGTGCTCGCGGGAGTCGAGGGCATCGACCCTGACCTGGCCTGGGACGAGGACGGCACCTGCTACCTCACCTATTCGGGCCTCATGGTCGCGGGTGGCGAGTTCGAGCATGGCATGCAGCACCTTGGGATCCAGCAGGTGCGCATCGACCCGGTGGCGGGCGTGGCGCTCGAGGAGCCGCGGTCGCTCTGGAGCGGCACCGGCGGCATGTTCCCGGAGGCGCCGCACCTGTACCGCATCGACGGGCACTGGTACCTCATGCTGGCGGAGGGCGGCACCGAGCGCGGGCATGCCATCACCATCGCCCGCGGCCCCGGCCCGATGGGACCGTTTGAGGGTTGCCCGCACAACCCCGTGCTCACCGCGCGGGGCACCGATCGCCCCGTGCAGAACACCGGCCACGGCGATCTCGTGCAGCGCGTGGATGGGCGCTGGTTCGTGTTCTGCCTCGGCGTGCGCACGCGCAGCATGACGCGCGCGTTCTCGCCGATGGGGCGCGAGACCTTCGCGTCGCCCGTCACCTGGGTGGATGGATGGCCTGTCATGGCGCCGGTGCGCCTCGATGCGCCGGCGCCTGCGGAGTCGTGGCGCGAGGATTTCGCAGACGGCGAACTGCCGTCCTGGGCGCTCGGCATCCGTCGCTTCGCGGGTGAGTACGCGAATTGCACGGAGCGCCCCGGCTGGCTCGTCGTCGCAGCGGACGGCAGCTCGATGGCCGACCTGCGTCCCACCTGTGTCGCGGCACGGCAGCGTCACGAGCGCATGCGCGTCACCGCGCTCGTCGATGCGTCGAAGGGCGTCGGCGGACTGGTGCTGCGCATCGATGAGGCCCAGTGGACGCAGGTGGTGGTGGGCGAGGGCAGCATCCGTGCGCGCGTCCAGCTGCACCAGATTGTGCAGGAGGTGTCGGTGCCCTGGCCGAGTGACGAGGCCACGCTGTGCATCCGCACCGACGATCCGTACACGGAGGGTGGGCGACCCGCCG
>JAKALQ010000028.1 GCA_021824095.1 Actinomycetes bacterium | reverse complement strand
TTCCGATCTGAACACGAGGTCGCGTCCGCCGCCCTGCACGTCGAGGGGGGCGCCGGCATTGTCGAGGGCGATGGCGACGCACTCGATGTGCCAGCCGGGGCGACCGCGGCCGATGCGCGTGTCCCAGGCGGGCTCACCCGGGCGAGCGGCGAGCCACAGGAGCGGGTCGAGTGGGTGGCGCTTGCCGGGGCGGTCAGGGTCGCCACCGCGTTCGGCGAAGATGGCCCGCATGGTGGCCTCGTCGAGGTGGCTCACCTGACCGAACTCGGGGTCGGCATGGATGTCGAAGTAGAGGTCGCCATCGACCGAGTACACGGCATTCGCGAGACGACACTCCTCGATCCAGTCGACGATGCGCGGCATGGCCTCCGTGACGGCGACGTACGGGTCCGGGGGCAGCACGCGCAGTGCCGCCATGTCGTCCTTGAAGCGGTTGATCTCACGTTCGGCGAGGGCGGCCCAGTCGACCCCCGTGGCGTTGGCGCGTTCGAGGAGCGGGTCGTCGATGTCGGTGATGTTCTGCACGTAGGTGACGCGCACACCGGCGTCGATCCAGGCCCGGTGCAGCAGGTCGAAGCCGACGTAGGTGGCCGCGTGGCCGAGGTGTGCCGAGTCGTAGGGGGTGATGCCGCACACGTACATGCGGGCCATGCCGCCATGCGGGGTGGTGCGCTCGATGACGCCGGTGGCGGTGTTGTGGACCGAGGGCAGGTCGCCGTGTCCGGGGAGGGCAGGGATGGTCGCAGCCGGCCAGGTGTGCATTCGGTGAGCCTACTTCAGTAGATGGGCCAGGGGATGGCGGGCCAGTCGGGTGACGGCCCCGGGTAGACGCCCTCCGCGCGCAGCACCGCAACGCGATCGGCGAGGGCGGCGCGCTCGCTGTCGTCGAGGGCTGCGCGCACGGCGGGGAGGTCGGTGAGGTCGATGCTGAGGCGGGCGAGGAGGTCAGCGTCGATGGCCTCGCCCTCGAAGCCCCACAGCACCGTGCGCAACTTGGGCTCGGCATGGAAGGTGACGCCGTGGTCGACTGCCCAGAGGTGCCCAGCGGGGTCACGCAGGATGTGCCCGGCCTTGCGGTCACCGTTGTTCACCACGGCATCGAGGAGCGCGAGTGCACGCAGGTCCGCGAGGTCGCGGTGCACGAGTGCGACGGGGGTGCCGTCCTGCAGTTCCGCGTCGAGGACGTGGCACCAGCCGTCGGGCACCTCGGTGACCACGTCGACGTCGTCGAGGGATGCCTCCTCCACCCAGCGCTGCAGTGAGCCGGGGCCGAGGGGCAGGTCGTCTCGCCAGATCGTCGTGGGCACGATGGACAGGCCGAGGGCATGTGCGACGTCGTGCGTGGCCACCTCGCGTCGCGCGAGCTCACCGCGTGGGAAGTCCCACAGTGGTCGCTCCCCCGCAACCGGCTTGTAGATGGCGCGTACCGCGGGGGCGTCGTCCTGTGTGACCTCGACGAGGAACACGGCGTTCGATGCCTGCGGATGCCGGCCGAGGACCGACACGCTGCCGAGGAGGTCGCTGCTCACGGGAAGCGGCGGTAGCCGTTCGCCCGCGGGCAGATGTGGCCCTCGGGATCGATGGGGTACTGGCACAGCGGGCAGGGCTGGCGACCGGCGTTGATGAGGCGCTGCGCGCGGGCGTTGAAGGCACGTGCCATGAGCGGCGTGATGCGCACCCGCAGGCACTCGGGGCCCTCGTCGGCGTCGGACTCGACGTCCGGGGTGTCGGCCTCATCGTCGGTGAGCTGGTGGGCCTCGATGGTGATGAGCCCGCGCTCCGGGTTCCAGGCCAGGCCCATGGCGCCCACGCGCCACTCCTCGTCGATCGGCTGGGCGAGCGGTTCGAGGTCGAGGTCGCCCGGGGCGATCGCCGGGATGCGCGGCACCCCACGGCGCAGCAGGTCGTCGAGGAGGTCCTCGCAGCGGTCGGCGAGCAGGCGCAACTGCTCCTTCTCGAGCACGACCGACACGAGCCGGCGGGCGTCCTGTGCCTGCAGGAAGAACGTGCGCTGGCCGGGCACGCCCACGGTGCCCGCGACGAAGCGGGTCGGTGGGTCAAACAGATGGATGATCCGGGACATCGGCACCTCCCTCGCCCACGCTAGTCCGCGCCCACCGCGCGAGTGACCGCACGGTCTCCCCCGCACCCGACGGCGGGACGTTGAGGGCGACGAGGCCGAAGCGCGTGCCGTCCACGAGGATCGCCGTGAGCGAGCAGGGCTCGACGTCGAGGTGCTGGTAGCGATCGAGCGGCGCACCCGCGGCATGGCTGGCGAGCATCATGATGGGGTCGGCATGGGTGACGAACACATGCAGGCCGGGATCGCCGGCCATGCGGGCCACGAACTCGACGACGCGATGCGCCACCTCGGGGATGGACTCACCGTCCGGGAAGCGCGTGGCCGTCGGCTGCGCATGGAGTCGGTCCCACAGTGGCTCCTTCGCGAGCTCGGCCAGGAGACGGCCGGACCAGCTGCCGTAGTCGCACTCGAGCAGGGCCTCGGCGGTGGTGAAGCTGCGCTCGCCGAACACGATCGTGGCGGTCTCGAGGGTGCGCTGCAGCGGGCTCACATGGATGCTCGTCGGCGTCACGTCGTGGAAGGCGCGGGCCACCTCGTGCGCCTGCTCTCGGCCGGAATCATGCAAGCCATAGCCCGGCATGCGGCCCGCGAGGACGCCGTCGACATTGGCGGTGCTGCGACCGTGGCGCAGCAGCAGGGCGATGCCCATCAGGCCACCGCTCCGCACGGCTGCGGCACTGCGCGCGCGGCAGTGATGCTGCGGGTCATCGGGCGCTCCCCTCGTCGTGGTGTCATGCCGAGCGTAGGGCAGCGCGCGCCTGCCCCTGCCGTGCACCTGCACGGTTTACGGTGTCCGCATGAACGCACCCCTCGGTCGCTCCGGCCTACTCGTGTCGCCGCATGGGCTCGGCACCATGACGTGGGGCCGTGAGACCGACGTGCACGAGGCCACGGAGATGCTCGAGCTCTTCGTTGCCGCAGGCGGCACCTACCTCGACACGGCACCCTGGTTCGGTGAGGGGCGAGCCGAGGAGGTGGCGGGCCAGGCCGTGCGCGCCGTCGGTCGCGAAGGGCTCGTCATCGCATCGCATGGCGGACGTCGGCCGGACCCCGAGCGTCCCGTCGACACCTCGCGCGCACACCTGCTGCCGGCTCTCGATGCCTCGTTGCGCACGCTTGGCGTCGACGCCGTGGACGTGTGGTTCATCGACCGCTGGGACCCGCAGACGCCCGTCGAGGAGGTGCTGCTCACCATGGACATCGCGGTGCGCAGCGGCCGCACCCGCTACGTGGGCATCGGCAATCACAGCGCCTGGCAGTTGGCGCGCATCGCCTCACTCGCCGGCACCGCGATCCCGCTCGTCGCGTCGAGTGTCGAGTACTCGCTCGTGCAGCGTGGCATCGAGCGCGAGCACCTCATCGCGGCGATGGCCCTCGGTGTGGCCGTGGTGCCGTGGTCGCCGCTGGGCCGTGGCGTGCTCACCGGCAAGTACCGCACGGGCGTGCCCGCCGACTCCCGCGCCGCCTCGCCGGTGTGGGGCCGCTGGGTGCAGGAGCATCTTGATGGCCGAGCGCGCCGCGTCGTGGAGGCGGTTGCCACGGCGGCCTCGGGGCTCGGGCTCGCGCCCATCGATGTCGCCCTTGCGTGGTCACGTGGACGACGTGGCACGGTGGCGCCGCTGCTCGGCCCTCGCACCGTCGGGCAGCTGCGCGTTGCCCTCGCGAACGTCGACCTCGACCTGCCCGAGGAGATCATGCAGGCGCTCGACGATGTGTCGGCCATCGAGCGGCAGTACCCCGACCCGGCGCCGGTGGACCTGCGCCGCACCGACCCGACCGACCTCGGCTGACGCGACGCGTCAGCAGGTGCGCAGGAAGCGGTCCATCACGCGGGCTCCGAAGGTGAGGGCGTCCACGGGCACGCGCTCGTCGACCCCGTGGAACAGCTTGGAGAACTCCAGATCGGCGGGCAGTCGCAGCGGGATGAAGCCGAAGGCGCGGATGCCGAGTTGGCTGAAGGCCTTCGCATCGGTGCCACCGCTCATCGTGTACGGCACGGGCACGCCGTCCGGGTCCTCCGCCCGGATCGCGGCGGCCATGGCATCAACCGTGGGCCCGTCGAAGGTGGTCTCGAGGGTGACGTCACGGAACAGGTCGACGATCTCCGCCTGCCCGTCGAGCAGCTGCTCGATGGTGGCATCGAACTCGTCCTCGTACCCGGGGAGCACGCGGCCGTCGACGCTCGCCTCGGCCGTCTCCGGGATGACGTTCATCTTGTAGCCGGCCTGCAGCATCGTCGGTTGCGCGCTGTTGGCGAAGGTGGAGCCGACGATGCCAGCGAGCGGGCCGAGCACCGACAGCAGCCGCTCGGTGTCATGCGGGTCGACGTCCTCGCCGAGTGCCTGTGACAGTTCGTAGAGGAAGCGCTTGTTCGTCTCGGTGATGCGCACGGGCCACGGGTGGCGCCCGATGCGGGCGAGCACCTCCGCGAGGGCGGTGACGCTGTTGTTGTCGTTCAGCATGGAGCCGTGGCCGGCGCGGCCGGTGGCACGCAAGCGCATCCAGCGCAGGCCCTTCTCCGCCGTCTCGATGAGGTAGAGCCGCCGGCCGGGCGTGACCTCGAAGGAGAATCCCCCGACCTCGCCGACGCATTCGGTGACGCCCTCGAACCACTCGCGTCGATGCTCGGTCACCCAGTGCGCGCCGTGCAGCCCGCCGGCCTCCTCATCGGGGAGGAAGAGGAACACCATGTCACGGTCGGGGCGCGTACCGGTGCGGGCCCAGGAGCGGAGGACGGCAAGGATCGTGGCGACCCCGTCCTTCATGTCGACGGCACCGCGTCCCCACACCATGTCGTCGGCGATCTCGGCGGCGAAGGGCGGGTGCGTCCACTCCCCCACGGCCTGCACGACGTCGAGGTGCGCATGCACGAGCAGCCGCGGTCGACTGGGGTCCGTGCCCGGCACTCGGAGCACGGCACCGGCCCGACGGTCGGATGTCGTGTGGTACCGCTCGACGTCGAGGCCCACCTCGCGCAGTCGCTCGGCGACGTAGTCGGCGACGGCGATCTCGCCGGGACCGCTGCCGTCCCCCGGGTTCGTGGAGTCGATGCGGATGAGGTCCTGCAGCAGGCCGACGACCTCCTGCTCGGGGGTCGCGTTGAGGTTCGTGGGCATGGTGGCATTGAACACCAGCGCTGCGCTGTCGCGCATTTGGTCGCCGCGCGCGGCGCTTGCTAAGGTTCGTAACGCACTCGTCCGGGTGGCGGAATAGGCAGACGCGCTAGCTTGAGGTGCTAGTCCTCGCAAGGGGATGGGGGTTCAAGTCCCCCCTCGGACACCATGAGGCGGACCTTCGGGTCCGCCTCACGTGCGTCCGGCGTCCGCGCTGGCGGCCCGTTCCGCTGCCGCCGGGATGCGGCGCACCATCGACCCGAACACGATCGCGTGGAAGGGCACGACCGCCCACCAGTAGATGTGGCCGAGCAGGCCGATCGGGCGGTAGGTGGCGCGCTGTCGGTACACCGTGGTGCCGTCGTCGTCACGGTCGACGATGAGCTCGAGCCAGGCCAGGCCCGGCAGCCACATCTCCGCGCGCAGGCGCAACAGCTGCTCTCGGTCGCAGCGCTCGACCCGCCAGAAGTCGACCGTCTCCCCCACATACAGGCGCTCGGGATCGCGTCGACCGCGACGCAGGCCCACGCCCCCGATGAGCCGATCGAGGAAGCCGCGGATCTCCCACAGGAACAGCGCGGAGTAGTAGCCGTTGGCGCCACCGATGCCCTCGATGACCCGCCACAGCGCATCGGGTGGTGCCGTTGTGCGACGCTCCCGCAGGTCGACGTAGAGGGTGCCGCCGGACCAGGCCGGATCGGTGGGCAACGGCGCGCTCGGGGCCCCGGGCACCGACGCGGACGACCAGCGCGTCTGCACGTCCTGGTTGCGCACGCGATCGAGGGCGGTGCGTACCGCTGCCTCGAAGTTGAGCAGGCCCTCCGCTGGCGCGGGGAGGAAACGGCGCGCGTCGAGCTCCGCGCTCACGACGACCTCGTTCACGAGCGAGTCCACGAGCGGCAGCGCGAGCCGACGGGGCACCGGCGTCACCAGCGAGACCCAGTGCGAGGAGAGCCGTGGGGTGAGCACCGGCACGGTGAGGATCGTGCGCGGTCGCAGGCCCGCGACCTTGGCGTAGCGCTTCATCATGTCGCCGTAGAGCATGATGTCCGGGCCGCCGATATCCCCGATGCGGTGCTCGTCGCCCTCCTCCAGCGCCGCCTGCACGAGGTAGTGCAGCACGTCACGGATGGCGATCGGCTGCACCCGGTTGTTGAGCCAGCGCGGCGTGATCATGAACGGCAGCCGCTCGGTGAGGTAGCGCAGCATCTCGAAGCTCGCGCTGCCGGAACCGATGATGACGGCGGCGCGGAGCTCGGTGGTGGGCACGCCGGACGCTCGCAGCAGTGCACCGGTGGTGCGCCGGGATTCGAGGTGGGTGCTCAGCGCGGTGTTCGGTGGCGTGATGCCGCCGAGGTAGACGATGCGGCGGACGCCTGCGCCCTTGGCCGCGTTGCCGAAGGCGGTGGCCATGCGCGCCTCGATGACCTCGAAGCCGCGATGCTCGGACAGCGAGTGCAGCATGTAGTAGGCCACCTCGATACCCTGCAGCGCGACATCGAGTGACGCCGGATCCTCCGCATCGCCGCGCACGACCTCCACCTGGGTGATCCAGGGATGGTCGCGCAGGCGCTCGGGATCACGGGCCATGACCCGCACTCGGAAGCCCTCATCGAGCAGGCGGGTGACGAGGCGGCCTCCGACATAGCCGGTGGCGCCCGTCACGAGCGCAGTGACCGTCATGGGGCCATCCTTGCGCAGTGGCCGTCATGGCGGCAGGGGGCGCCATCGGCTCTGCGCGAGGTGCGCGGCCTACGCTTCGGACGGGAGGTCGCATGATCCAGACGGAGGCCCTGACCCGGCGCTTCGGCCCGGTCACCGCGGTCGACGCCGTCACGTTCCAGATCGCTGACGGTGAGGTGTTCGGACTGCTCGGCCCCAACGGTGCCGGGAAGACGACGACCCTGCGCATGCTGGCCGGGCTCATCGGCGTCACCGAGGGTCGAGCCGTCGTCGACGGACTCGATGTGCGTGATCCGGCGCAGGCAGCGCAGGTGCGTGCCCGCCTGGGCCTGCTGCCCGAGGAGCCGGGGCTCTACCCGGACCTCACCGTGCGGGAGACGCTGGACTTCTTCGCCCGACTGCAGCACGTGCCCGACCGTCGTCGGCGCGTTGACGACCTGCTGGACCGGCTCGCCCTCGGTGAGCGCGCCTCGAGTCGCGTCGCCACGCTCTCGAAGGGCTGGAAGCAGCGACTCGCCCTGGCCCGCGCGCTCGTGAACGAGCCGCGCATCGTCTTCCTCGACGAGCCCACGGCCAACCTCGACCCGGAGGCGTCGCAGGAGGTGCGTGCCATCATCCGCGATCTGCGCGACCGCGGCTGCACGGTGGTGCTCAACACACACCGGCTCGAGGAGGTGGAGCGCACCTGCGACCGCGTCGGCATCCTGCGCACGCGCCTGCTGGCGATCGCCGAGCCGCGTGCACTGCGGCGCGCAGCGACGGACGCACCCGCGACGATCGGTCTGGAGCATGTGGATGCCGACCTCGTCCATGCGGTGGCGCAGCGACTCGGCGTGCAGCCCGACGTGACGGAGGACGGGCTCGTCATCCCGTGCACGCCGTCACGTCCGATGGCGGACGTGGTGGCAGCGGTCGTGGCCGCCGGCGGTCGCATCACCCGTGCGGTGGTCGCCGAGTCGTCACTGGAGGACGCCTACCTGGAGGTGCTGCGCGATGCGGGTCGATGATGTGTGGACGATCGCCCGCAAGGACCTGCGCGGCGCCTGGCAGCGACGGGGCATCCGCAATGCCATCGTGCTCTTCCCGCTCGTGGCCGCAGTGGCACTGCCGCGCGTCATCGTCTTCGCCGATGAGCGCAATGGCGGGCTGCCGCCGGCCGTCGTCCCTGGGCTGCTGCAGTCCTTCCTCTTCTTCTTCATGATCGCCATCACCACGCTGCCCACGGCGATCGCCGCCTACTCGCTCGTGGGCGAGAAGGTGGAGCGCAGCCTCGAGCCGATGCTGGCGACACCGGTCTCGGTGTCGAGCGTGCTCGTCGGCAAGATGATCGCGGCCGTCGTGCCGACACTGCTGTCCGTGTGGACGGCGTCTGCGGTGTTCATGGTGCTGGCCAATCGGGCGGTCACGCCGATCCTCGGGCACGGCTGGTTCCCGCAGCCGGAGACCTGGCTGCAACTGCTGGTGCTCATGCCGCTCGTGGCGCTCATGACGGTGAACATCGACATCCTCGTCTCGGCCCGCGCCGGTGACGTGCGCAGCGCGCAGCAGATCGCCGGCCTCACGACGCTGCCCTTCGGTGCCATCTACATGGCGGCGGAGATGGGCAGCCTCACGCTCGACGCCGCGATGATGCTGCGCATGTCGGCCATCGTCGCGGCGGTGGCCGCGGGCACCTTCGTCGTGGCGCGGCGCACCTTCGATCGTGAGGAGATCCTCACCCGCTGGAGCTGAGCGCTGCGCCCGCGATGACGCCCTCTTCGGCCGCTGACTCGTGGAAGCGATCGTGGACGAGTTGCACCTCGGTCGCGTGGTCGCGCAGGGCCTGCACGGCGTCGGCACGCAGACGGCCTGCGGCCACCATGCGGTCGAGTTCCGCGAAGGCGGCGTCGAAGGTCCACTCGGGCTTGTACGGGCGGGCGCTCGTGAGGGCATCGAAGATGTCGGCCACCGACACCACCTGGGCTTCGAGCGGGATGGCGTCGCCACGCAGGCCATGCGGGTAGCCGGAGCCGTCGAGTGCCTCATGGTGCAGTTCGACGACGTGCCGCATGATGCGCGTCGAGCCTTCGTTCTGTACGGCGAGGCGGCCGGTGATGGCGTCCACCAGGCTGAGGCCGATGGTGGTGTGCGTCTGCATCACGGCGCGCTCCTCCGGCGTGAGCGGACCGGGCTTCAGCAGGATGCGATCGGGGATGCCGATCTTGCCGATGTCGTGCAACGGCGAGTACAGGAACACATCCTCGACCCACTCGTCGGAGAGGCCGTGGGCGGGCGCGAGGGCCTTGGCGATGACGCGGGCATAGCGGGCGATGCGCGAGAGGTGGGCGCCCGTCTCGAGGTCGCGCATCTCGGCGAACTGTTGGGCCACCTGCACGGAGCCGAGGATGGAGCGGATGACGATGAGCTCGTTGGCGATGGCGAGTGCGATGAGGCGTCCGTAGAGCACGAGTTCGCGCTGCACCTCGGGGCCGAAGGTGTCGTGTTCGCGGGAGTCGAAGAACAGGAAGCCGAGCAGGCGGTCCTGGAAGCGCAGCGGGATGGTGAGCGACGACTTGTAGCCCATGCTGAGCACCCAGTTGGAGTGCGCGCTGCCGGTGTTGATGTCCGTGGGCAGGTCGGTGAGCACGCGGGTGTCGCCCGACTCCGCGAGTGCGGTGAGTGAGTAGCTGTCCGAGAGCTTGGCCTCGTACGAGCGCAGCGCCTCGCCTTCGCGGGTGCTGTTCACGAAAGTCTTCAGCGTGTCGTCGGCAGGGTCGTAGAGCGCGCACGCGACACGCATGATCTGCGGTGCCAACTGCATCATGCGCTCGTGCATCTCGCGGATGTGCGCGCCGAGGCTCTCGTACGTCCCGGCTTCCTGATCGTCGGTGCGGAACTCCATGCGCGCATCATGGCCGCAAACTTCGCGCTTCGGGAGGATCCGGACGTCCCGACTCTCGCCGCCAATGCCCGATGCAGGTGGAGGCCCTGTGGTTGACTCTCCCCCATGATCCGAGCCAGTGGACTCACGAAACGGTACGGGGAGTTCACGGCGGTGGCCGGCATCGACTTCGCGGTGGCGCGGGGTGAGTCGTTCGGGCTGCTCGGTCCCAACGGCGCCGGCAAGTCCACGACGATGCGCATGATCTCCGCCACGACACTGCGGTCGGGTGGCGACCTGCGCATCCTTGACCGCGACCCGGACACCCACGGTCCGGAGGTGCGCGCCCACCTCGGCGTCGTCCCGCAGGAGGGCAACCTCGACACCGAGCTCACCTGCGCCGAGAACCTCTACGTCTACGGGCGCTACTTCGGGCTCTCGCGCCGATTCCTGCGCCCCAAGGTGGATGAGCTGCTCGCGTTCGCGCAGCTGGAGGACAAGCGCGACGTGAAGGTGGACGCCCTCAGCGGCGGCATGAAGCGTCGGCTCACGATTGCCCGCGGATTGGTGAACGAGCCGGAGATCCTGCTGCTCGACGAGCCGACGACCGGTCTTGATCCGCAGGCCCGTCACATCCTGTGGGATCGCCTCTTCCGCCTCAAGGAGCAGGGCGTCACGCTCGTCGTGACGACGCACTACATGGACGAGGCGGAACAGCTCTGCGACCGACTCATCGTCATGGATCGCGGTCGCATCATGGCCGAGGGCTCCCCGCAGACGCTCATCAGCGAGTACTCCTCGCGTGAGGTGCTCGAGCTGCGCTACGGCACGGGCCGCAATGCCGAGGTGGCCGCGCAGCTCGAGGGCATCGGGCAGCGCATGGAGGCGCTGCCCGACCGCCTGCTGCTCTACGTCGACGATGGGGAGGCGGCGCTCGAGGCGGTGGTCGGCCGCGGCTTCCACCCCATCGCCTCCCTGGTGCGGCGCAGTTCGCTCGAGGATGTGTTCCTGCGCCTCACCGGCCGCAGCCTGGTGGACGAATGAGCGGCGCCAGCGCGCTGTCGGTGGCCGAGTACCGGCTGCGCAACATGTGGAAGTGGAAGCGCGCCATCATCTTCTACGGCCTCGGCGGACCCTTCCTGTACCTCGCCTCCATCGGCCTCGGGGTCGGCAGCCTGGTGAACGCCAACGGCGGCGGGCTTGATGGCGTGCCCTACCTCACCTTCCTCGCTCCCGCGCTCCTGGCCTCGGCTGCCATCCAGGGTGGGCAGGACGAGGTCACCTTCCCGGTGCTCGCGGGATTCGTGTGGCAGAAGCTCTTCTTCGGTATGGCGGCGACATCGCTCACCCCGGCGCAGATTGCCAACGGGGTCCTGCTCGCGTCGGTCGTGCGCATCATCTTCACCGCCCTCGCCTACTGGGTGGTGCTGTGGGGCTTCGGCGCGGTCACCCTCGCATCCGCCGTCGTGCTCATCCCGTGCGCCATCTTCGCCGGCATCGCCTTCGCCACCTTCATGCTGTGGATCGCGGCGAAGGTGCGCAACGACGACGGCTTCTTCGCCCTCGTCGGCCGCTTCGTCATCACCCCCATGTTCCTGTTCTCCGGCACCTTCTACCCGCTGCAGTCGCTGCCCTTGACGGTGCAGTGGATCGGCTGGCTGTCGCCGCTGTGGCACGCCACCGAGATGGGTCGTGCACTCTCCTACGGCGCCGGGGCGCAGGCGCCGCTGTTCTGGCTGCACGCGCTCTTCCTCGCGCTCATGGGCGGTGCGGGGCTGCTCCTGGCACATCGGCAGTTCACACGCAGGCTCACCGCATGATCACGCAGCTGGTCTTCGCATCGGCAGTCGAGATCGCCGAGCGCCGGTCCGGACGGCGCGGTGCGTCCGTGTACGCAGGTCGGCCCTGGGCGCTCATCCAGCGCAACCTCTTCGCGCTGCGGACGTCGAATGCGCTCGTGTTCTTCTCTGGCTTCGTCGAGCCGGTGTTCTACCTGCTGGCCTTCGGCTTCGGTCTCGGCAACGTCATCGGGAGCGTGCACGAGGCCGGCGGCCCACGCGTCTCCTACGCCGCCTTCATCGCGCCCGCCCTGCTCGCCACGAGCGCGATGAACGGGGCCCTCGCCGACTCGACGTGGAACGTCTTCTTCAAGATGCACTACGCCAAGTTCTACAACGCCGTCATGTCGACGTCGCTCGGTGCGCTCGATACGGCACTCGGGGAGATCGGGTGGGCCGTGATCCGTGGCCTTGCCTACGCGATCGGCTTCCTCGCCGTCGTGTCACCGCTCGGTCTGGTGCACTCCTGGTGGGCGTTGCTCGCCATCCCGGCCGCCGGCATCGTGGCCTTCGGCTTCGCGGCCGCCGGCATGGCGATCACGTCCTACCTCACCTCGCACCAGCAGCTGAACTGGGTGAACTTCCTGCTGCTGCCCATGTTCCTGTTCTCCGGCGCCTTCTTCCCGCTTGACCGCTACCCATGGTTCGCGCAACAGGTGATCCACGCGCTGCCGCTGTGGCAGGCCATCGCGATGCTGCGGTCGCTCATGTTCGGCGAGCTCGACATCGCCCTGCTCGGGCACGTTGCCTACTTCGCCGTGTTCATCGTCGTGGGCGTCACCTTCACCACGCGCCGGCTCAACGCACTGTTCCTGCGCTGACGACCAGGGCACTCGCGCCTCGGTCCAGCCGACGCTGCGTCGGCCACGTGGGAGGCTGCCGTGGCACAATCGCGGCGCTGCCGGGAGGGGGATGCACATGCGCTACGCGATCATCGGGGCGGGAGCCATCGGCGGCTACTACGGCGGCCTGCTCGCAGGGGTGGCGGACGTCACCTTCATCGCGCGTGGCGCCACCCTTGCGGCGCTGCGCGAGCGCGGCATCGAGGTGCGTTCCGCTGGCGGGACGGAGCTGCTGCCGGTGCGATTCGCAGCCGATGCCAGTGAGCTCCCGCCGGTCGATGTCGTCATCATCGCCACGAAGAGCGGTGGCCTGCGAGATGCACTCGCCACGGCGGCGCCCCTCATCGCCCAGGGGGCGAGCGTCATGCCGGTGCAGAACGGTGTCGAGGCACCGCACGTCGTGGCCGAGGGCGTGCCGACCGAGCGCGTCATCCCGTGCGTGGTGCGCGGCTTCCTCGAACTCGTGGCGCCCGGCGTGGTGGCCTACCACGGTGGCCCTCGCTCCTTCACCTTCGGGAGCTGGGACGGACGTCCGTCATCCGTGGTGTCGGGGATCGCCGCCGACATCGCAGCCGCTGGCTTCGAGGGCATCGTGCATGACGACATCTGGATGGACGTGTGGCGCAAGGCCATGTTCGTCGTGCCCTTCGGCGCCCTCGGTGCGCTTGCCGATCAGCCGCTTGGGGTGCTGCTCACGAGCTTGCGCGCCGAGCTCGCCGGCGCCATGGCCGAGGTGCGCGAGGTTGGCGTGGCAACGGGTGTGGCGTTGCCGTCCGATGCCGTCGCGGACACTCTGGCCTTCGCCGATGCCATGCCCGTGGATGCCACGACGTCGATGCAGCGTGACATCCTCGCCGGGCTGCCCTCGGAGCTGGACTCGCAGGTGGGCGGCATTGTGCGTCTGGCCGATCGCGCGGGTGTGCCGGTGCCCCGGCTCGCCCTCATGGAACGCGTGCTCAGGCTGCGTCCGGGCCAGGCAGGCTGATCGACGCCACGAGTTCGTCCAGCTGCTCGCGCAGCGCAGGGGTGAGCTCGAGGCGCGCGGTGCCCTGCGATTTGGACAGCTTCTCCCCCGCCGGCCCGGTGACGAGCGCATGGTGGCGGATGTCGGCGCGCAGGAACGGCGAGTCGGGCAGGAAGTGGGCCATCCACCGCTGCAGGTCCGTGGACGGGTGCAGGTCGACGCCGCGCACGATGTGGGTGATGGCCATGTCGTGGTCGTCCACGAGCGACGCCAACTGGTAGGCGGGCAGGTCCTCGCGACGCCACAGCACCGGGTCGCCGAAGGCCTCAATGAGCGCAGGCTCGGATGCCGGCAGGTGCAGGCGGATGGCGTTCTTGCCGGCGAGCAGCTCGAGCGGCTTGTCGCGGCAGCCGCGCTCGCAACGGGCATCGCGGCCGAGCTCACGGCGCGAACAGCGGCAGACGAAGGCCGGCAGTCCCGCCTGCACCATGGTGCGCAGGCGCGCGTAGTAGTGATCCGACCGTTCCTCGGGGGTGGGCCCGTCGTCGTAGTCACGCATGTCGCGCGGCCCCGTCTGCCAGCTGAGCCCCAGCCAGTCGAGGCAGCGGAAGATGTCCTCGACGTACTCGCGGCGCAGTCGGAAGGCGTCCATGTCGTCGATGCGCAGGGCCACCTCGGCGCCCACCTCGCGGGCCAGGCGCACCGTGAGCAGCGCGTTCACCAGGTTGCCCTCGTGCAGGTACCCGCTCGGGGTGGGCGCGATGCGCGTGCGGGGCGGGGCCGTGGTGGTGTCGTTGGGGCTGCTGTGGCGTCGGGCGTCAGTAGTCACCGGCGACTCCCTTCGCGTAGGACATGCCGGCCAGGAAGGCGTCGGCGCGGGCGTTGTCGGGGAAGCGGGCGATGAGGCGCTGGAAGCCGGGGCCGTGGTCCGCGGCCAGCAGGTGCGCGAGTTCGTGCACGATGACGGCGTCGATGACGTACTGGGGCGCACCCTCGAGGGCGCGCGCGATGCGGATGCTGCGATCAAGCGAGGTGCATGAGCCCCACCGTGATCCCGCGTCCGACCAGCGCACGCTCGCGGGTTCGGGGGCGTCAGGCAGGAACTCGAGGCGCAGCCACAGCGCCCGCGTGAGCAGGTCGGTGTCGCTGCGCGCGGGCCGCTCGCGTCGGCGCAGGCGGGCCACGAGATCGCGCGCATGCCGTTGCACGTCGGCGTCGGACATCCACATCGGGGCGTGCACCACGATGACGTCGCCCTCGCGGTGCACGGCGATGGTCTTGCGTCGCCGGGCCGACCGCCGCACCTCGAGTCGCTCATCGGTGGGTCGGTCGGCCATGTGCTCAGGATGTCATGCCGGCTCGTGTGCCGCCGTCATGAAGGTGCGGGCAATGTTCTGCGGCATCGGCTCGTAGCCGCGAGGTGCACGTGAGAAGCGTCCGGTGCCATGCGAGAGCGAGCGCAGCGCCGTGGCGTAGGTGACGAGTTCGAGATCGGGCACCTCCGCCGACACCACACTGCGCCCGGCGGACTCCGCCGGTTGGGTGCCGGTGACGCGGCCCCGTCGGGTGGGGATGTCGCCGAGCACGGCACCGACGAACGCGTCGTCGACCTCGACCTCGATGACCGACACCGGTTCGAGCAGGCCGACGCCCGCCTTCGCCGCCGCCTCCTGCAGCGCGAGCTGCCCGGCATGCTGGAAGGCCATGTCGGAGGAGTCGACCGGGTGGGACTTGCCGTCCTGCAGGCGGACACGGATGTCGACCACGTGGTAGCCGGCCGAGAGGCCCCGCTCGAGCTGCGTGCGGATGCCCTTCTCGACCGACGGGATGTACTGGCGTGGGACGGCGCCGCCCACGACCTCATCGACGAACTCGAAGCCCGAACCGTGCGGCAGCGGCTCGACGGTGATGTCGCACACCGCGAACTGCCCGTGGCCACCGGACTGCTTCACGAGCCGGCCGTGGCCCTGCGCGGTGGCGAGGAAGGTCTCGCGGAGCGGCACCTTGAAGGGCACTGCATCGACGGCCACGCCGAAGCGGGTCTTCAGCCGGTCGAGGAGCACGTCGAGGTGTGCCTCACCGAGCGTCCACAGCACCGTTTGGTTCGTCTCATGCGTGCGCTCCATGCGCACACTGGGGTCCTCGATGATGAGTCGGTGCAGGCCCTGGGCCAGCTTGTCCTCGTCCTGCTTCGCGTGGGCGACGACGGCCATCGGATGCAGCGGTTCGGGCATGCGCCAGGCCGGCATGATGACGGGCTTGTCCTTGGACGACAGGGTGTCGCCCGTCTCCGCGCGTGTGAGTCGGGCGATGGCGACGATGTCGCCCGCGATGCCGACCGAGAGCGGCCGCAGGGTGCGTCCGAAGGGGCTCGACAGGGCCCCCACCTTCTCGTCGATGTCGTGGTCCTCATGCCCGGAGTCGAGCGTGAAGTGCCCGGACACGTGCACCACGTCGTCGGTGCGCAGGGTGCCGCTGAACACGCGCACGAGGGAGATGCGACCGAGGTAGGGGTCGGACGTCGTCTTCACCACCTCCGCGACGAGGGGGCCGTTGGCGTCGGCATGCAGCGCCACGGCGGCACCGCTCGTGAGCGACTGCACGGCCGGGATCGAGTGCAGCAACGGCGACGGGAATCCGGTGGCGATGAGGTCGAGCACCTCGTCAATGCCGTAGCCGGCCGGCTGCGTGGTGGTGAAGAGCACGGGATGGAAGCGGGCGTGCGCGACGGCCTTCACGACATCGGCGCGGGCGGCCGCGCTGTCGATGTCGTCGCCGGACAGGTACTGCTCCATGAGCGCCTCGTCGTCGGCCTCGGCGATGATGGCCTCAATGAGCGCATTGCGCAGCTCCTCCCCCTGCGCGCGCTCGGCGTCGGTGGCGGGACGCGCCGTGTGGCGTCCGGACGCGTGCGCGTGCACCTGGAGGGTGAGGAGGTCGAGCACGTCCTCACCCATCGGCAGTTCGAAGGCGACGACGCCGGAGCCGAGGACCTCGCGCAGTTCGGCCACGCGGGTGGGCGTGGTGGCCCGGGGTGCGTCGATCTTCGTGACCACGATCGCCCGCGGCATGTCGATGCGGGCGCACTCCTCCCACAGCAGGCGGGTGTTGCCGTCGAACCCGGCGTCGGCGGTGACGACGAAGAGTGCCGCATCGGCGGCGCGCAGCCCGGCACCGACCTCACCCGCGAAATCGGCGTAGCCGGGCACGTCGATGAGGTTGATGCGCGTGCCGGCGTGGTCGAAGGCCACGACGCTGAGGTTCACCGATCGCTGCTGGCGCTTCTCGGCGTCGTCGTGATCGGAGACGGTGGTGCCGTCGCTCACACTGCCCATGCGCTGCACCTGGCCGGTGGCGAGCAACATGGCCTCGACGAGTGTGGTCTTGCCTGATCCGGACGGGCCGATGAGCACGACATTGCGGATGCTGTCGGTGCTGGTGGGTGGGTTCATGGGTGCGACCTTGTCAGCCATGGCACTCCTCGGGCGTCAGGAACGGGTGCCCCGAGCCTCTACCCGAAATGTCCTGAATGACAAGGGTCGTCCGACGGTCCGCGCGGGCGGTCAGCGCGTCGCCGGCTCCTCGCCGAGGAGGGTGGCCACGAGCTCCGCGGCGCTCCACCCGTCGGGGAAGCGCTCGAGCATCTCGGCCACGCCGGTGCCCGACGAGCCGAGCGTGAGCAGGGGCGCCTCGACGTAGCCGTCCGGGCGCTCCTGGCCCAGGCCCACCGCGGCCATGAGGCCATTGCAGAGGCAGAGACGATCGGTGAGGTCGGCCGGGTCGCCGCCCTTGTCGAGGTACTTGTGCTCGGGCTCGGACGCACAGATGTAGCGGGTGCGTCCCTCGGCATCGATCACGGGTGTGCGCAGGTACGACAGGTCGCACAGCCGCGGACGGGCCTCGTACGTGGCTCGGCTGCCGATGGTGCCCGCCACCTCGACGACCTTGAAGGGGAAGCCGGTGGGCGAGGCGCGGTGGTCGGTGCGCACGTGCAGCTGCCCCGCACGGGCATGATCGAGCATCTGCTCGCGCAGTTCGTCGCGCAGCCCGGAATCGCGCGAGAGCGCGAAGAGCGAGCCCACCTGGATGCCGCGCGCCCCATGCGACTGGGCATCGCGCAGGCCCTCCGCCGTGGCCCGGCTGCCGGCAAGCCAGAACGGCAGGCCCACGGCTGCCATCTTCGCCAGGTTGGCCTCATCGAGTGGTCCGTAGCCGGTCTCGGTGTCCTGCATCCGTCGCGGGGGCGCATTGTGGCCGCCTGCGCTGTGGTGCTCGACGACGAAGCCGTCGGGGCGGGTGTCGTCGGTGCGTGCCAGGTAGCCGGCGAGGGTCTCGGACGTGACGATCGCGAGGAAGGCCGGTCGCGGCAGGCGGGGGGCCGCGCCGAGCGTCTCCTCCGGGTCGAACACGAGCCGCGGAGTGGGGGTGCCCTCGGGCACGATGGCGTCGACGCTCACGCCACCGGCACGGCCGGCGGCGAAGTCGTCCATGAGCCGCGGGATCTCGCGCGGGATGCCCGCACCCATGAGCACGGCATCGGCGCCGGCGAGCATGGCGCCGTACATGGCGGGCGGGGTGGCCATCTGCAGCTTGGTGAGGAAGTTGATGCCGACCGCACCGCCGTCCTCCTTGGCCAGCCACACCTCGACGAAGTTGGCGGCCACGGAGAGCCGCTCGTGCTTCGGGTTGCGGTCGAGCGTCGTCTTCGGGATGGGGCGGTACGGGCGCCCGGCGCGGCCCTCGGGCAGGAAGTAGGTGTCGAGGAGCTCCGCCGCGATCTCCGGGAAGGGGAAGGCGGCGAGCGCGCGGCGCATGTGCCCGCCCACGTCGCCGTTCTGCAGGCGGCGTGCGAGCACGGCGTCGAGCGCGGTGCCGGAGACCACGCCCAGTTGCCCGGTGGCGGCGACGGCGCGGGCCAGTCGCCAGTCGGACACGGCGACACCCATGCCGCCCTGGATGATCGGGGGCAGCATCGCTGCTCGGGTCATGGGCGCTCCCTCCGGAACCTACGGTCGCGTATCTTACGGGACCGTAGGTTATGCGCGCATCAGCCGACGCGCGTGTCGGCACCGACCCAGTCGATGGGTGCAAGACCGGCTGCAGTGAGGGCGTCGTTCGCCCGCGAGAAGGGCCGGCTGCCGAGGAAGCCCCGATGCGCCGACAGCGGTGAGGGGTGCGCCGAGGCGATGATCGTGGCCGAGGGGAAGAACGGTCGGGCCGTCTGCGCATCGCTCCCCCACAGGATGGCGACGGTCGGTGCGACCGAGCGCAGCAGCGCCTCGGTGAAGGCCTCCCACCCGCGGCCACGGTGCGAGCCCGGTTGGCCGGCACGGACGGTGAGCACGCGATTGAGCAGCAGCACCCCCTGTGCCACCCAGTCCGAGAGGTCGCCGCGGGTGCGACGAGCGCCGAGGTCGTCGGCGAGCTCTGCGAAGATGTTGCGCAGGCTGGGAGGCAGCGGTGCCACACCGTCCGGCACGGAGAAGGCCAGACCGTGGGCGTGGCCCGGTGTCGGGTAGGGGTCCTGTCCGACGATGGCCACGCGCACGGCATCGCGCGGCACGGCGAGGGCATGGAACACGTCCTCGCGTCGCGGCCAGGTGTCCGGTTCGCAGGTGCGCAGGATGGCCTGCACCGCGTCCGTGTGCGGCGCGAGCACCGGCTGCCAGGACGGATGGATCCAGCGGTCCACTACGGCAGCGCACCCACGTGCGCGAGGGCAGCCATGACGACGCGGTCCTGGCCGCCCGTCATCTCCGCGCGCACCGCCTCGGACGCGCACTCCGCGGGCGTGAGCCAGGAGAACTCGAGGGCCCCCTGTGACGGCTCGCAGGTGCCGTCACAGGGCACGACGAATGCGAGCGCGACAGCGTGCTGCCGGGGATCGTGCAGGCCGGTCACGACGGGATCCGGGAAGTACTCGTTCACGGTGAAGGGATGTGGCGACGGCGCCAGGCGCGGGAGGGCGAGGGTGCCGAGGTCCTTCTCGATGTGCCGCACGACGGCATCGCGCACGCGCTCCGCGTACAGCACCCGGCCGGAGACGAGGGCGCGGCTGATGGAACCGTCGGGCATGGCCCGCAGCAGCAGGCCCACATGCGTCACGAGGCCGCGGTTGTCGACGCGCACCGGCACCACGTCGACGTAGAGGATGGGCAGGCGTTCGCGGGCACTCTCGAGATCGCCGGACGACAACCAGCCCGGTCGGGCATCGAGGTCCATGTTCATGGTGGTAATTGTGGCGCGCGCCGGGTCCGAACCCCGGCAGGGACTCAGCGCGTCATCTCGAAGCAGGCGACGGCGGCAGCCGCAGCCACGTTCAGTGAGTCCACGCCATGGGCCATCGGGATGCGCACTCGGTGGGTGGCGGCCCGCAGTGTCGCCGGGGTGAGCCCCTCCCCCTCGGTGCCGAGCAGGAGGGCGAGTGGCTGTGCCCGCACCTCGGCCTCGAGCGTGCGGATGTCGCGTGCGGTCGGGTCCGGGGTGAGCGCGAGCGTCCGGAAGCCCGCCGCATGCAGTCGCTCGATGCCGCTGGGCCACGGCAGGCGCGTCCACGGCACGGCGAACACTGCCCCCATCGCCACCTTGATGCTCCGGCGGTACAGGGGGTCTGCGCAGGAGGGTGTGAGCAGGACGGCGTCGATCTCGAAGGCCGCGGCGGAGCGCAGGATGGCCCCCACGTTCGCATGGTCGACGACGTCCTCGATGACGACGACGCGACGAGCGCTCGCCAACACCGCGTCCACGGCAATCGGTGCGGGACGCTCGAATGCGGCGAGGGCACCACGATGCACGTGGAAGCCCGTGATGGCTTCGAGCGCCGCCTCGTCGTGGACGGAGACGAGGGCATCCGGGACGCCGAGCTCGTGCAGCGCTGGCACCCATCGCGCGGCCGTGATGACACCGCGCAGCACGTGGCCCGCGGCGAGGCTGCGCGCGATCGTCTTGGTGCCCTCGGCGATGTAGATGCCGCGCTCCACCTCGGTGTGCGAGCGCCACTGCACGTCCGTGAGGGACGCGAAGTCGGCGAGGTCGATCATGCGCGGGCGCGGCGCGCTGCGTAGCGACGACCCTCGGGCGTCTCGACGACCTCGATTCCCAGCGGCAGGTCGAACGTGGTCGACAGCGTGGCGTCGGTGAGCGTCTGCGCGATTGGGCCGGCCGCGACGACGCGACCCGCACG
Source organism: Actinomycetes bacterium (assembly GCA_021824095.1). Lineage (GTDB taxonomy): Bacteria > Actinomycetota > Actinomycetes > S36-B12 > UBA5976 > JAKALQ01. The sequence goes on along the minus strand of JAKALQ010000028.1, from coordinate 602 downwards.
CAGCAGCAGCGCATGCGTCATGCCGGCAGGGATCTCCTCGACGTGGTGCGTCACGAGCACGAGCGCTGCGGCGCCCGGGTCGCGGGCGAGCACCCCGAGCCGGTCGACAAGGTCCTCGCGGCCGCCGAGGTCGAGACCAGCCGCGGGCTCATCGAGGAGCAGCAACTCGGGATCGGCCATTTGCGCACGCGCGATCTGCACGCGCTTGCGCTCACCCTCGGAGAGGGTGCCGAAGGTGCGGTCGGCCAGCGCGGCGGCGCCCCACAGGTCGAGCAGCGCCAGGGCCCGTGCGTTGTCGATGTGGGCGTACTCCTCGCGCCAGGTGCCGAGGATGGCGTACGCACCCGTGCGCACCACGTCGAGCACGCGCTCGTCCGGGGGGATGTTGCCAGCGAGGGCGGCCGATGCGACACCAATGCGAGGGCGCAGTTCGAACACGTCGGTGAGGCCGAGCAGTTCGCCGAGCACCGATGCCACGCCCTGCGTCGGGTGCAGGAGCGTTGCCGCCAATGCGAGCAAGGTGGTCTTGCCGGCACCGTTGGCACCGAGCACCACCCAGCGGTCGCCGTCGTCGACCCTCCAGCTGACGTCGTCGAGGATGC
>JAKALQ010000111.1 GCA_021824095.1 Actinomycetes bacterium | reverse complement strand
CCGGCTCGGGATGATGGAGAGCACCGAGTGCACCGGTCGGTCGAGGTAGGTGATGTGGGTGCCCGACGAGATCGCCGCGGCCGCCTCCCACGCGGGGTGGGCGCCGCCGAACGACATGGCATGCAGATTGCCGGGACCGCTCTGCACGACGAGGCAGAGGGCGTAGACCTCGCAGGCCACGCGTCCGACCACCTCGTTGATGAGCGCACGCACAGGCGTGATGCCCGAGGTGCCGATGATGGCCGCAGATGAGATGAGCGCACCGAGCCAATGTGAGGCGTCGATGATCTCGTGGCCGGCCACTCCCGGCATGAAGTACTTGGCGCCACCGGAGAAGCCGACGACCTCGTGCGGGAATACCGGCCCGACGACGATGGACACGTCAGCCTCGTTGGCGATGCGGTTGATCTCGATCGGCACCGAGTAGTCGAGGCGACCCTCGGAGATCTCGCGCAACTGCGCTGCGCTCACCTCGCCGAGGTCAGCGAAGGTGTCGTGGTCCCACCAGGCGTGGTTGACGAAGCGCATGCGCGGATACACCTCGCGCACGTCTGCACCCGCGGCGAAGAAGCGGTTGATGGCCTCGTCACCCATCGCCGCATGCGTGCCGAGGGCGATGAGGGCGACCAGCTCGGAAGCACGGTCGGCCAGGGCCTCGTAGACGATCGGTAGCAGTGAGGGCATCGGGCAGGAGCGGGTGTCGTCCGGCACGATGAGGCACACCCGCTTGCCGTCGACGTCGATGCGTGCGAGCTGCTCGCGGACGAAGGCCTCCACGGCCCGGGGGTCGAGATAGCCGACGGCGGACCCGATCGTGGCGACGCCGCCATCGGGATTGCGCATGAGCGTTGCGGGAACCTGCATGCGCAGAGCATGCGCGGGTGGCATCGCCGCGACAAGGCCCGTCATGAACGCGCAGCAACCCTTGGCAACCTGTGGTTCCACGTCGCATCGGCCCCGACCATGTGCCCATGTCCAGCCAGCCGCTGTCCCCGCACGCTGATCGCCTCCTGCCGACGGACCCGGCCGTGCGCGCCGTCGCCCGTCGCATCTACGAGTCGATCGCGGACCTGCCGATCATCTCGCCGCACGGCCATGTGGACGCGGCGCTGTTCGTCGACGATGCGGCCTTCCCGAACCCGACGACGCTCTTCGTCGCACCGGATCACTACACGACGCGCCTGCTCCACGCCCAGGGCATCGACCTGGCCACGCTCGGCGTGGGACGTCGCGATCTCAGCGACGTGGAAGCGCGGGCCGCATGGCGGGTGTTCTGCGCCAACTGGCCGGTGTTCGCCGGTACTCCTGTGCAGTTCTGGTTCGAGCACGAGTTCGCGACCATCTTCGGCATCACCGAGGCCCCGTCGGCTGACAACGCGGACGCCCTGTACGACATCATCGCCGCGCGCCTCACTGAACCGGGCTTCCGCCCGAGGGCCCTCCTCGCACGCTTCGGCATCGAGCTGCTCGCCACCACCGACGACCCGGTGGACGACCTTCGCGCCCATCGCACGCTGCGGGACGATCCCACCTTCACGGGCAACGTCATCCCGACCTTCCGCCCGGACCGCCATCTGGAGGCCTCGCGACCCGGATGGGCCGATGGCGTCGATGCCCTCGCGCAGGCGTCCGGTATCGCCACCGACACCTACGACGGCTTCGTTGCGGCGCTCGAGGACCGTCGCGCCTTCTTCCGCACCCACGGCGCGGTGACGACCGACCACAGCCACCTCGATGCCGTGATGCACCGCCTTCCGGACGCCGAGGCGGCCGCCCTCTATGACGAGGCCCGACGCGGCAGCATCAGCGCGGCCGGTGCCGTCGCCTTCCGTCGGCACATGCTGTGGCAGATGGCGCGCATGGCGACCGAGGACGGGCTCGTCATGACCCTGCACCACGGCGTGCACCGCAACCACCATGCGCCGACACTTGAGCGCTTCGGGCCCGACACCGGACACGACATCCCGGCCACCGTCGAGTGGCCGGACGCGCTGCGCGAGGTGCTGCACGACTTCGGCACGCACCCCCGCCTCACGATGGTGCTGTTCGCGCTCGACGAGGACACCTGGGGTCGCGAGATGGCGACGCTCGCCGGCTTCTACCCGACCATCCGCATCGGCTCGCCCTGGTGGTTCCTCGACAACCCCGAGGCCATCCGCCGCTGGCGTGCCTCCACCTCGGAGATCGCGGGCTTCACCCGCTACGCCGGCTTCATCGATGACACCCGAGCGTTCTTCTCGATTCCCGCGCGGCACGACATGTCGCGACGCCTCGACGCCGGCTTCCTCGCGGGGCTCGTGGCTGAGCACCGCATCTCCGAGTCCGTCGCCATGGACACCGCCCTGCTCTGGACGAGCACCGGCCCACGAAAGGTCTTCTCACTGTGACGAACCCGCTGCTCCGCACCCGCCCGATCCCGCCCATCCGCATGGTGCACCTGGGGCTCGGCAACTTCTACCGTGCCCACCAGGCCTGGTACACGCAGCACGCGTCGGATGCCGCCGAGTGGGGCTATGCGGCCTTCGAGGGACGCACGATGGGCATGGCCGCCGCACTGCGGTCGCAGGACAACGTGTACACGATCGCGTTCACGGCACCCGACGGTGACCACTTCGAGCGCATCGAGTCGATCGCGGCCTCATACACCGCGGAGGACGTCGACGAGTGGGTGGCACTGTGCGCGGCGCCGACCACCGCCATCATCTCGACGACCGTCACGGAGGCTGGCTACTGCGCTGACGGCGCGGGTGGCGTGAACACGGGTGACCCCGTCGTTGCGGCGGACATCGAGGCGCTGCGCGCCGGATCGATCACCGTGCTCTCCACGCCCGCTCGCATCGTCGCGGGGCTCGCTGCACGCCGCGCCGCCGGTGCCGGACCGGTCGCACTCATGTCCTGTGACAACCTGCTCGAGAACGGCACCGTGCTGCGGCAGGTCACGAGGGCCACGGCAGCGCTCGTCGATCCGGACCTCGTCGCGTGGATCGACGCCAATGTCTCGTTCGTCACGACCATGGTCGATCGCATCACGCCGCGTCCCACGGATGATGACCTCGCACGCGTCGAAGCCGGGCTCGGCGTGCACGACGCCACGCCGATCATCACCGAGCCCTTCGGCGAGTGGGTGATCGACGGCACGTTCCCCGCGGGCCGACCCGACTGGGCCAGTGCGGGCGCCACCTTCACCAGCGACATCGAGAGCAACGAGCGTCGCAAGCTATGGCTGCTCAACGGCAGCCACTCGCTCCTCGCCTACACCGGCATGGTGCGCGGCCGCGAGACCGTCGCCGACGCCATGGCCGACCCGGTGTGCCGCGCGACGGCGCAGGTCTGGTGGGACCTCGCCATCGGCGTGCTCGGCGGGGATGCCGAGCACCTGCGGGCCTACACCGAGGCCCTGGCCGCCCGCTTCGACAACCCGCGCATCCGCCACCTGCTGGCGCAGATCGGCACGGACGGGTCGCTCAAGATCCCCGTGCGCTGGATCCCGGCGCTCACAACGCTGCGCGAACAGGGGGTGCTGCCGGCGCCCGTCATCACCGGTCTGGCCGCCTTCACCCTGCACGTGCACGGTGGCAGCGTGCTCGATGCGGCGCGCGACGCCCTACTCGCTGCGCGGGGCACCGACGTGCACGCGACCCTGCGCGGCGTGCTCGGCGTCATCGCGCCCGCACTCCTGGCTGATGCCGAACTGCTCGCCGCGATCGACGCCGCACTGGAACACTTCCCCGCATGATCGACGCCATCCTCGCCCTCGACGTCGGGACGACCGCTGCCAAGTGCGTGGCCATCGCGATGTCGGGCGAGGTGCTCGCGAGCGCTGATCGTGAGTACCCGCTGCATTCGGCTGAAGCCGGGCAACGCACCCAGGATCCGGAGCAGGTGTGGGCTGCCGTGCTGGACGTGCTGCGGGCCGTCGCAGCACAGGGCGTGACACCGCAGGCGCTGGCCCTCTCTGCTGCCGTGCACGCCCTCGCCGGCGTCGACGTCGACGGCACCATGCGCACGCCGCTCATCACCTGGGCGGACTCCCGCTCCGAGGGCCAGGCCCGAGCCCTCACCGGCACCGACCTCGGCAATGCGCTCCACGACGAGACGGGCACGCCGATCCACCCCATGTCGCCGCTCACCAAGCTGCGGTGGTTCGCCGAGATGCAGCCGGAGTTCACGCCCCGCTGGTGGTGGGGCATCAAGGAGTTCATCATCTGGCGCCTCACGGGCACAGTCGCGACGGAGGTGTCGAGCGCGTCCGCGAGCGGGCTCATGGCGACGCGCACCGGTGCCTGGTCTGCGCTGGCCCTCGAGGTCGCCGGCATCTCGGCCACGCAGCTGGCACCCATCCACGCCTGCGAGGACGCCCTTCCCCTCACGGCATCCATCGCGGCAGAGATGGGGCTCCCCGCTGGACTGCCCGTGGTGCTGGGCGGCGGGGACGGCCCACTCGCCAACCTCGGCTCCGGCGCCTTCCTGCCGAACCGCATCGGCATCTCGCTCGGCACGAGCGCCGCCGTACGACGCGTCACGCACACGCCGGGCATCGGTGATGCTCGCTCGCGCTTCTGCTACGCATTGGGCCACGACACCTGGGTCGTCGGACGCGCCCAGTCCAACGGGTCGAGCGCGCTG
>JAKALQ010000027.1 GCA_021824095.1 Actinomycetes bacterium | reverse complement strand
CCGTCCATGGGCGTTCGCCTACCTCTACGACGCGCTCGTACCCGTCGCCCGTGAGCACGGCTATGCGTTAGCGCTACACGGCAGCATGGCACGCGACCTCGACCTGATCGCTGTCCCGTGGACCGAGGAAGCGGCGACAAGCGATGTGCTCATTGCTGCCATCACGGAGGCTGCTGGAGGCTTCCTGATCGAGCATTCGCCCGGAACACCGCGAGAGGGGCGAGACCCCACACTGAAGCCGCACGGGCGGCTCGCGTGGTCGATCCACTTGAAGGGGCAGCCATACATCGACATCAGCGTCATGCCGCTCACTGCCCGCGGGGAGAACGCCCCTCATGACATTCCGGAAAGCCTCAGCGCCCTCAGTGTGCGGACGATGGCCGAGCGTGATCGGGCTGCCCATGAGACGTGTCCGCATTCCTTCGTCACGCGGGCGAACAAGGACCAAGGCATCTGCGGCAAGTGCGGTATGTCATTCGCGGCCTGGCACGCCGCCGGCGTCTTTGCCCTCGGAGGTGCCGCGTGAAGCGCACGCCTCTGAACCGCACCCGTCGTCTCGCCCCACGCTCGAAGAAGCGCGCCACCCTCTACCGGAAGGTCCGCATCCCGTTGGTCACCGCCATCCTCACCGAACGCCCCATCTGCGAACGCTGCCAGTCTCGGCGCTCTGTGGACGTTCACGAGATGCAGTCACGGGGGCGCGGCGGCTCCATCAGCACGCCTGAGAACCTCACTGCGCTCTGCCGGACCTGCCACGACTGGGCTACACAGAACCCGGCCCTGGCGCGCGCGGAAGGCTGGCTACGGCACTCCTGGGAGGCAGCATGAGCATCGTCATCCACCTGCCCTACGACAAGCCACCGTTGTCGATGAACTCCCGCGACCACTGGCGGAAGAAGGCGTCCGTCACCGCCGAGCTCCGCTGGCTCGTCGCATCCAAGGTGCGCGCGCTCCAACTTACGCCGGTCCGCCACGTCACCCTGGAACTGCACTACGTCCCACGGGATGCCCGCAGACGCGACGAGGACAACCTCGTGGCGACCATGAAACCGTGCTGTGACGCCATCGTGGATGCGGGTCTCGTCAAGGACGACGCACCGCAATGGATGACGAAACGCATGCCCATCATCGACCCACCAGACCCCGCGAACCCCCATCTGTACCTCGTCATCACCACCGGAAAGGCCACGAACTGACATGGGATTGCCATGGATTCGGCTCGAAACCAACCTGCCGAGCAACCCGAAGATCCTGCAACTCGTCTCCGAAGGACGGCACCGAGCAGCCTTCGTATACGTCTGTGGGCTCGCCTACGTGGGCCAACACGGCCTCGACGGCTTCGTGCCGACGGTCGCGCTGCCACTCATCCACGGCAGCAAGAACGATGCCGCGCTGCTCGTCGCGGTCGGCCTCTGGCGCACATCTCCGGGCGGCTGGCTCATCAACGGATGGGCCGACTACCAGGCGACGAGTGAGGAAACGGAGCAGCGGCGCAAGCGTGCGCAGGCCGCGGCTGCGGCCCGCTGGAACAAGCCAGGCGAGAAGGAGGCGTCGTGATCTGCTCCCGCTGCACGCAAGACCTGCCCGACGATCAGTTCGGGCCGTCAGCGAAGCAATGGCCGCGCCAGCGCACTTGCCACGCCTGCAACCGCAACGCCGTGCAGATCAAGCGTCACGGGCTCGACGCTGAGGCGCGCGCTGTGATCGCGGCGGCGCAGGGAGGCTGCGCCATCTGCGGACACCCAGAACCCGGCTCTAAGGGCTGGGTCGTCGATCACGATCGCTCCTGCTGTCCCGGCGACTCGTCCTGCCCGAAGTGCCGGCGCGGCATCGTCTGCCAATGGTGCAATGCAGTGCTCGGCTTCGCGTTCGAGCGAGCGGAGACGTTGCGCGGTGCGCTGACCTACCTGGAAGCAGCGGCGGACCAAGAACGCGGATGCGCGTGGCATATGCCGGTTGCATGTGCAGAACGCATATGCGGCAAGCATGAGGTAGACGCATCCGAGACGCTTGTGCACGCACGTAACGCACGCACGGAGGCACTTACGCACAGCCTCCAAACCGCATCAGCAACCCTGCAGGCCGTAACGCACGCGAGGACAAAGCCATGACCGAGACCACCACGCAACCCAAGTCCACCTGCATCGCCTGCCGCTGGGAATCGGATGTGCCCTTCACCGGCCTCTGCAACCGCTGCACCAACCAACTCGGTGACGCCCTCGACGGCATCCGCGACACCTGGTACGCCGCACACGGCATGGTGCCGACGTCATCGATGGGCAGCGGCGGCAGCCACGCCTACGGATCCAAGCCGCCCGCCAGCATCAACGCCCTATCGTGGATCGAAGGCACCGACATACTCCTGGAGATGCATTTCTGGGAGCGCATGGTGCGCGAAGAACGCGGACTCATCGAACTCGGCCAACTCGGCGCCGTACGCCACCTCGACGACGAGATCGACCGGGCATGGAAGTTCCACAAGTCCCACCTCGACTGGACCCGCCAACAGCCATGGGCCGACGAGATGCTCACCGACCTACGCAAACGCCACCTCGAAGGCAAAGTGGCAGCACGCCTCACCGAGAGCCGACTCCACATCACATGCCCCACCGACCACGGCACCCACACCTGCGGCCAACACCTCACCATCCCCGACGACCCAGACGAACCCATCCCCTGCAAACGATGCGGCACCCAATGGCGCAAAGCCTGGCTCGAACGCGTCGCCTTCGACCAAGCCCAATGGCTCGACGCCACCTTCATCGAACTCGCCTACCGCATCACCGGACCCACACTCCGACGCTGGGCCGCCAACGGGCACGTACGCAAGCAGAGAACGACAGAGGGCGTCGTATACAACGCCGCCGACCTACGACACCACCTGCGCAAGACAGGTCGTCAGGATCGCGCAGTGGGCTTCGAACGACACGCGGAGGCATGAACCACTTGACAACAGTGGCGCTCACCGCTGTTAGGCTGATGCCGTAAGGCGCTCGGTGTGGAAGACCACCAGAGCGCCTTCCGCATGTCTGGGGGCAGCATGGTCATCGACCTGCGCGAACTCAACGAAGCCATCACACACGCCCGACAAGCCACCCTCAAGGCCCGCACGTTCGAGCAGCGCAAAGCCTGCGAGGACTACTGCAACGAGCTCCTCGAGCAGCGCCACGCGCTCGCCCAGGGGCCGCAAGTGCTGCTCCTCGCCCTGGTCGGACCCCAAAGCACTCATCGCTGATCCCGATGAGGAGAAAGCCCCGCGTCCTCTAGCGCGGGGCTTTCGCATTCCTAGAGGAAACCTCATGATGAAACCCTGCCGCGTGTGCGGCGAACCCCTCGTAGTGACAGCCAGCAGCAGCCCTCAACCACTCTGCCAAGGGTGCAGGCGTGCCGCCTGGACGCGCTGTCTTGTATGTGGCGAGCGATGTAGTAGCGCGCAATCGAAGTGCCGAACCTGTCAGGTCGCTGAGCGCCGCGAACTCAAAGCCGCTGCGCAGATGCAGGCGCGGGAGACGCGACTTCACCGTCACGACTTTGAATGCGCGTGGTGTGGCCACCGCGTCGAGGCAACGCGCGCGCATCGCTCCCCAGCGTATGACCTGGCACGCACGTGTTCGTCAGACTGCCAGACCGCCATCCGCGTCATGAAGAGTGGATGGGCGATGGACTGCGCATGGCCTCGCAACTCCTGCAATGATTGCGGAGTCGCTACCGGGAGGTACGCGCACCGTTGCCAAGCTTGTGCGGATGCTGCTAATCGATCAGCAATCGCAGCGAGTCGCGCCCGCCGTCGGTATCGGATGAAGCAGGCACTGATCGAGCGAGTCGATCCCATCGAGATCTACGAACGTGACGGCGGCCTTTGTTGGATCTGCGGTGAGTACGTTGATCTGCTCTTGCCCGCCACAGACAAGATGTCTTTCAACCTCGATCACATCTGGCCGCTCGCGCTTGGGGGCACGCATGAGCGCCACAACCTGGGCACTTCACACAGGCTCTGCAATCAGCGCAAGGGCGTGCGAACCTCGCTTCCCGCAGCGGCGTGACCGCCGGGCGGAAGACCTGAATAAACATTCAGGTAGGGGCGCGCTGAACAGCCCGCAACTGAACGTTTTTCTCTCCCCAGCGTCGGAAAATCGGGCGCCGAGACCCCATGGCACCCCCGAAATCGCTGCCTTGGGGCCCGAATTCGCCGAGTGTCTGCCTCGCTTTCTTGTGCTCGATGCGGTCTTCGCATGCTCGTGAGGAGGTTGGGGGATGCCGAATCGTTCGATTTCGACCGATGCGTACGGCCGTGCGCATCGTGCGCGGCGTGAACAACTGCTTGCGCAGGCGTTGAAGGCGGAGCAGTCGGGTTCGCCGATGCTCTGCGAGCGGTGTGGTGAACCGTTGCTGTCCTGGCAGCAGCTTGATCTTGGGCACAGCATCGACTTGGCGGTCGATGCGAAGGCGCTCGGTGACCGTCTCGAGCATTCGTCTTGCAATCGGAAGGCCGGCGCCGAGTTGGGAAACGCGATGCGAACGGGGTTGCGCGCGAGCAGGGAGTGGTGAGATGACGCCACGACCTGCACCGAAGCGGGCTCCTGCGAAGAAGATCGCCGCGAAGAAGGCGGCTCCGAAGCGTCCGCGTGCGAAGAAGGCTCCGTCGCCTCCACCCTCTCCGGCGATCGACGAGGAAGTGTTCGCGACCGTCTTGGCGGCGATCGAATCGGCCGTTGAACCTCGCATTGCGGCCCGAGCAGCGGGAGTGAAGCCTGAGGATTTCGACGCGGTGATGTCGGAGAACGAGGCTCAGCGGGACGCGGTTGAGCAGGCGATTGCCCGCTGTGAGGTACGACTGGCGGTGAGTGTCCGTGCGGGGATGCTGGGTTGGGAGTCGCATCGCTGGCTTCTCGAGCGGCGTTTCGCTGAGCGTTGGACACGCATCCCGGCGCCGGTGCTAATTGCACAAGCGCGGGCCGAAGCTGCAAACGACAGTGAGGCCGAGGTGATCGAGGAAGACGAGCTGGCGCGGATGCGCCGCGTGCGGGAGGAGCGTGCCCGTGACGCCGCAACCCGCGCAGCCAAGCCGTAGCTTGCTTGGAGTTCAGACGCCGACGCATCTGCTCCTCCCGGCGGACGTCGCCTATCACGACGACGAGGAACTGTTCGCGCTCGCCGCGATGGTGCGCCTCAACCTCATGGAGTGGCAGCGCGACTTCCTCACCAACCTCACCGCGCGTCGAGTCCTTGAAGACGGGTCGACGAAGTGGGCGGCGCCCTACGCGGGCCTCGAACTGTCGCGCCAGAACGGCAAGAGCGCGGTCGATGAGATCGTCGTGCTCGCCGCGCTGTTCGTGTTCCGCTTCCCGCTCACGCTGTTCACGGCGCACCGCGACCGTGCGGCGATGGAGATGTTCCGTCGCATCGAGCGCCTCATCAAGTCCTCGCGACGGCTCTCCCGCGAGGTTGCGACCTGGCGACGCGCGAATGGGCAGACGGCGATCGAGCTCGTCACTGGTGAGCGCGTGATGTTCATGACGCGGACCGCTGAGGGAGCGCGGTCACTGTCGCCGCAGCTCGTCATCGTCGACGAGGCGCAGAACGCGACGTTCGAGGAGATGAACGCGCTACTGCCTGCGATCGCAGCGCAGACGGAAGAGGGCGACCCGCTCGTGCTCTACACGGGCAGCGCAGGCGACCGCCGTTCCGAAGTCCTGGGTGCGCTCGTTGATCGCTCGACACGTGAATTGGAACGGCGCGCCCGCGGCGAGGAGCCGCTTGATACCCGGTTCCTGATGGCGCGTTGGGCTGCCGACCTCGACGTTGACGACCCTGGCGCGGCCGAGACGATGGCGAAGACGAACCCGGCGCTCGGGAAGCTCATCAGCCTCGAATACCTGCAGCAGCAGTTCCTCGCGCTCAACGGCCCGATCGACCCACGGAACTTTGCCCAGGAGCATCTCGGTGTGGGGGACTACCCGCGCGACGAGAGCGAGGAATGGGTCATCCCGCGCTCGAAGGTAGAGGCGGCGATCGACAACGACTCGCAGCCGATCGGCCCAGTGGTGTTCTCGGTGGAGATCGCCTGGGATCGCCAGTCGGCCTCGATCTGCGCGGCAGGCCGTCGCGCCGATGGTCGGAAGCATGTGGAGCTCGTGGCGCAAGCACCGGGCACCATGTGGGCGGTCGAGTGGTTGGCGTCGCGGTGCGCGAAGTGGCCGAACCTCGGCGTCGTCATCGATCCGGGCAGTGAGACGAAGTCGCTCATCCCGGCGCTGAAGGACCGCAACGTCACATTGCATTCGTTGAAGACCGCCGACTTGGGCGCCGCATGGGGCCTGTTCTTCGACGGGTTCATGGTCGATGAACCGACGCTGCGGATCCTCGACGAGCCGCGGTTCATTGCACAGTTCGCCGATGCGCAGACGCGCCTGATCTCTGGTGCGACGACATGGAAGCGCGCTGGCGGCAGCGACCGCTCTGCATTGCTGGCAGCCACATGGGCTGCCTACTTCCTCGACATCGCGGCCCCACCGCCGAAACCGGCTGCGCCAAGCCGCACCGCACCGCTGAAAGCCGTAGCGCCGGCCGCGACACAGCACCGATCCGCTCCGAACTTCCGCTCCATCAACTTCTAGGAGGCACGCCATGGCAACGCCATCCCGCCGCCTGAAGACCCCGAAGGACCTCACGCTGAACACCGGCGACGGCAAGGTGTTCGTGCCCGCCTCGGCGAGCCGCAACGAGCGCGGCTACGTCGTGGGCACCCCGAACCAGTCCAACTGGTGGAGCGACCTGGCGAACGAGCGCACATCCGATGTGCGCTGGCCGCTGTCGGTGCGCGTGTACGACGACATGGTGCGCCAGGACGCGCAGATCTCCTCTGTCCTGTCCGCCGTCTACTCGCCGATCCTGCGCACCACGTGGCGCATCGACGGTGCGGGCTGCGATCCGCGCGTCACGGCGCACATTGCCGCCGACCTCGGCCTGCCCATCGTGGGCGGTGACCCGAACGTCGCAGCGATCCGTACGCGCGACCGCTTCTCCTGGACCAAGCACCTCGAGGTCGCCATCCCCACGATGCTGCAGTACGGACACGCGCCCTTCGAGCAGGTCTACTCGGCCGGCGACCCGGTGAACGACACCGTGTACGCGCCCTGGCACCTGAAGAAGCTCGCGTTCCGGCCACCGCGCACCATCGCGAACTGGGGCATCCGACCCGACGGGACGTTGGCCTCCATCCAGCAATGGACCCCGGCCTACTCGGGCACCATGATGGTCGGCTTCGGTGGCCTCGCCGCCGGCCCGATCATCCCCGAGAACTCCCTCGTCGTGTACGTCAACCGCCTGCAGGGCGGCAACTGGATGGGCATGTCGGTCCTGCGACCGGCGTACAAGAACTGGCTCCTCAAGGACTACCTGCTGCGCACGCAGGCGCAGGTGCTCGAGCGCAACGGCATGGGCCTGCCCGTCCACACCGCGGCCGGCGGCAGCGAAGCGGAACTCGAGGCGGGCCTGTCCATCGCGACCGCGGCACGCGCCGGCGACAGCTCCGGTGTGAGCCTGGCGAACGGCGCCAAGTTCGAGCTCGTGGGCATCAGCGGCAAGCTGCCGGACATCCTGCCGACGATCCAGTACCTCGATGAGCAGATCGCGCGCGCCGTGCTCGCCCACTTCCTGAACTTGGGCACGCAAACCGGCTCCTGGGCGTTGGGTTCGACGTTCGCGGACTTCTTCACCCTGTCCATCCAGACGCACGCCGAGAACTTCCGCGACACCGCGCAGCAGCACATCATCGAAGACCTCGTCGACATCAACTACGGCCCGAACGAGCCGGCTCCGCGCCTGGTCTTCGACGAGATCGGCACCCGCAGGGCCGAGATCCTCGCGAGCATCAACTCCTTCGTGGCCGCCGGCGTCATCCGTCCCGACGAAGACCTCGAAGCGTTCGTGCGCTCGTCGCTGGACCTCCCGCAAGCCAACGGCACCCCGTTCCTGCCGGATCCCAAGACGACCATCCAAGAGCAGACCACCCAGGAGGGGCTGTGACCTTCATCGACAAGGCGAACGCCACCCGTGCCGAGCGCCGCTACTGGGGCGATCGTGAGCTCCCGACGGCGAAAAGCGACTTCTTCGCCGTGCTCACCACGCCAGCACCCAGCGGCGACGGCTCTGTCGCGACCATTCGCCTCTACGGCCCCATCGACTCGTGGGGCGGCATGTGGGGCGTCTGCACCCAGGACATCGCCGACGTCATCGACAACCTCGGCGATGAGGTCACGCAGATCATCCTGCGCGTGAACTCGCCCGGCGGGGAAGTCTTCGAAGGCTTCGCCATCCTGAACATGCTGCGCGCCCACAAGGCCAGCGTCACCGCCGTCGTCGACGGCCTCGCCGCCTCGGCCGCATCGGTGATCGTCGCTGGCTGCGATGAGGCCGTCATGTCGCCCGGCTCGCAGATGATGATCCACAACCCGCGGATGCTGTCGATGGGCAACGCCGACGACCTGCGCAAGGACGCCGACATCCTCGACACCATCGCCGCCTCGCTCGTCGAGGTCTACAGCGGCAAGGCCGGCGACCAGGACTGGACCGGGCTCATGTCCGCCGAGACGTGGCTCACCGCCGCGCAAGCCGTTGAGCTGGGCCTCGCCGACCGCATGGGTGTCGTCGCCGACAACAACGTTGTGGCCGCCCCCAATGAGCAAATGGACCCCGACACCGATTGCGAGGACGACGAGCCCATGGATGGCGCCGGCACCCGCTTCCTGCAGCGCATGGCCGCTGCCCACCGTCCCTCTGCCGCGTCCGCGGCTGAGTCAATCAGAAAGGAATCCGCGATGTCGGAGACCAATACGACCCCGCAGGTCGAAGCGGACGCGACCCCCAAGGTCGCCGACGCGACCCCTGCGCCAGTGCCACGAGACGAGAAGGACGTGCGCATCGAAGCGCTCGAAGCATCCCTCGCCGAGGCGCGCGCGAACGCTGACGCTTTCGCCGCGCTCAAGGAGAAGGACCGCGTGCGTGAACGCGACGCGTTCCTCGACTCCATGGCAACGAAGTTCAGCGCCGACCAGCGCGAGGCATGGGCCAAGCGTTATGACGCCGCGCCCGACGTCATCCGCGAGGTGCTCGCATCCGCGCCCGTCGTCGTCAACACCAACGAAGCCGGCTACGTGGCCGGCGCAGAGTCCCAGTCCGACACCAGCTTCGAGGCCGCGTACGACCAGTACCGCCGTCTCGCCGGCCTCAAGTAAAGGAGCCTGAACATGGCGAACTACCTCCCGCAGTACGACGCGGACGACAACCCGTCAATCGTCGCCACTGCTGCAATCACCGGCGGTCTGATGATCACCGGCGCCGGCGCTGTCGCAGGCGCTGCAGCCCTCAACGTCATCGGCGTCGCCGCCCATGACGCCGCCATCGGCGACACCGTGACCTACTTCAAGAACGGTGTGCAGCGCATCACTGCTGGCACCGGCGGCCTCAACGCGGGCGACCTCGTGAAGTCCGACGCGAACGGCAACGGCGTCACGGCCACCCCCACCACCGACATCGCCGCGACCGTCGGCGTCTGCATCCAGGCAGCAGCGGCGGGTGCCGTTGCTCTCGTGGACTTCAAGTAAGCGAGGAGCTACAGCATGGCAACGAACACCAACTACGCCCCGCCGTTCCCCACACTGGACGGCAACGGCAACTTCACCCAGTCGTGGCTCGAGCACGCGCCGCAGATCGTCCTGCGCGAACTGCGCACCATCGCGCAGCAGCACTTCGTGCTGCCGAACGTCCTCAAGGGCCGCATCGACGGCACCGGCTCGGGCGCCTTCATCGTCGAGCTCATGGAGTCGATCTACGCCGACCGTGACCCGATCCCGGTCGACCAGCTCGGCGATTACCCGCTCGTCACCACGACCGGCGCCACCACGATGCTCGCCAAGACCGTCAAGCGCGGCCTCTCGGCGTACATCTCGGACGAAGCCATCGCGCGTATGCGCATCGACGAGGTGCGTCGCACGCTCGTGAAGATCGGCAACTCGCTGGTGAAGGTCAGCGATACGGTCGGCATGGCCGCGATCGGTTCGGCCGTCACGCAGACGCAGGCCGCTGCCGGCAAGTGGGACGGGTCGACCACGACCCCGGATCCGCTGTCCGACGTGCTCCTGGCGCAGGCGCAGATCTTCTCGCGCGGTCAGGGCTACAAGGCCGACACCTTCTTGGGCACCCCGAACGCGGTCGCTCGCCTCACGGCGCAGGCCGTGAAGATGGGCGTCATGCCTCGCGAGACGAACAACCAGTTCGAGGCTGGCCTGGTCAAGGTCATCGGCGACATGCAGATCCTCACCTCGCCGTACCTCCCGTCCGGCGTCAACGGCATCGTGCTCGACTCCACCATGCTCGGTGGGATCGGCTTCGAGGTGCTCGGCGGCGGCTACGTGGGCGACCCGGCCGACCCGTGGGGCGTCGAGTCCAAGACGTGGCACGACGACGAGAAGGACGCCTGGAAGGTGCAGGCCCGCAAGGTCGCAGTGCCGATCGTCAACGAGCCCGGCGCGGCCGTGATCGTGACGGGCATCTTCTGATGTCGCACAAGGTGGCTGCGGCGGCTGCCGTTGTGAAGGTGGGCTCGTCGTCCCACGTGCTGTACCAGGGCGCTGTGGTGCCCGAAGGTGCAGATCAGGACGACGTGGCCCGCCTCGTCTCGCTCGGATACCTCGTATCCGACGAATCCGTCGAGGCTGTCGAGGAGCTCGTGCTCGAAGACGAGTCCGACGATGTCGAGGAGCCCGTGCTCGAGGACCAGCCTGAAGCTGCCGTCGAAGACGAGCCCGAGAATCCCGCGCCCGCAAAGCGCGGCCGCCCGCGGAAGTGACCGATGGTCTCCTTCCGGGCAGTCGTGCCCGTCTGGGTCCGCGTGCGAGACGGAGCCGACAGCGTCTTCCATGACGCCGGCGACACCGTCCACGCGGACGCGCTCGCGATCGACGTCGCGCACCTCCTGCAGCACGGAGCGATCCGCGCTCAGGAGGAGCCCGACGTCACCGCCGCCGGGTCCGACATCCCGGCAGCGGAAACCCCCGCGCCCAAGCGGCGCAAGACGAAAGAGGCATGACGGATGGCGCTCCTCGACACCGTGACCAAGAGCATGGTCGTGACCCTGCTCGGGGAGCGCCCCGTTGCCCTCGTCGACTCGGTCTACACCGACAGCCTGAACGTCACGCACGCCTGGTTCGACGACTTCGTCGCCAAGCGCGGCGCGCGCGTGGCGGCCGTGGTCGGTGCGAACCCCACGAACACCGCCGTCGCGCAGCTCGCAGCCCAATGCATCGCCTACGGCGTGGCCGCCGAATTCGAATACGCGGCCTACCCAGAGCAGCAGATGCAGGGTGGCGGTGGCCGCGGCTACTGGCTCGACCAGCAGTTCGAAAAGCAACGCCAAGAGCTGCGCGAGATGCTCGGCGCCGGCGCCTCCGATGCGCTGCCGCTGGGCGTGAGCCGCTCGTCCTTCCCGAACCCGCTGCCGTTCCCCGACCCGGCAATCCAGTTCCCCTCTGAGCCGAGCTTCTGGTGACCGACCTGCTCCACGTTCGCGAAGACGGCATCTACGTCAATACCGACGAAGCGGTCCGCACGCTCTCGAAGGTGCAGCGCAAGCTCGTCGAGAAGCAGGCGCTGCAGACCATCATGGCTGACGCCATGCAGGCGTGGATGTTCCAGGTCTGGCGCAACAACGGCGCCCCCGGCCGCCACTGGGCCGCCGACTCGCCGGTCACCATCGCCCTCAAGGGCGGCGCCAAGATCCTCATCGGCGGATCGACCACTCGCACGAAACTCTCCGTCCCCGACGACGGCGACCTGCACAACGACATGCTCGGCAAGCCCCAACGCTCGGGCACGGGCATGGTGCTGCGCCTGACCGAGCCGAACGCCCGCAAGGCTTTCTGGATGCGGCGCGGACGTCGCCCCGTCGAGGTCTACCAGCACCAGGTGTCCGCCTCCACGACGCTCGCCACCGAGAAGCGCACACCGACCTTCATGCCCAAGCGCAACCCGATGGGCGGTCGCCCAACGCGCGAATGGATGGCAAGCCTCGTCGCCGAGCTGACGAACGAACTCGCTGCAGAGTAGGAGCCGAGCATGACGAACGGCCCCCTCATCTCCGCGAGCCAAGTGGTCAACGCCATGCGCAGCACCCTGCAGACCAACTACCAGGCGGTGCGCACGGCGCTCGGCATGACGAGCCTGCCGGACATCAAGACGTGGAACATCATCGCCAACGAGCGAGCATTCACCACGGCCAACCTGCCTGGCATCGCGATCGTCGTGAACGGCACGAGCAAGACCCCCGAACGCACCGGCCCAGGCGTCCTTACGTTCGAGTATGACGTCTTCGTCTACGTGTTCGACCACGGCGCGTCCTTCGAGGACGTCGCCACCAAGATCATGGACTGGTGCGCACTCATCCGCGCCACCGTCCTGGCCTATCCGAGTCTCGGCGGTCTCAGCAGCTCCACGCACGTGCTGTCTGAGACCTACGACGAAATCCCGAGCGCGAACAGCGCGCGCTCACTTGGCGGCGGTGGCGTCCAGTTCGCCGTCACCGTCGAAGACGCCGTGGACACCGCGGCCATTCGCAATCTCGTCCTGCCGGGCGTTCCGGTCGGGTCTACCAACCTCACCATCACATCCCAGGAGTAGCAGATGGCTATCACCCTCCCCGGCGTCACCGTCAACGTGAGCACGGCGAACCCGGTCCCCGGCGCCCCAACCGCGACGGGCCGCGTGTTCGTCGCCTACGCGAACGCCGCCGTCCTCACCCCCTCGCAGGGCAACGTCTTCATCGCCAAGAAGGGCGCCGACGCCATCGCGGCCGGCGCACCGAGCGATGTCGGCGACGTCATCGACGTCCTGCTCGCCCTCGGCGCGCCCGACGTCGTCATCACGAACACGACCGCCGTCTCCTACACGGCACCGACCTCGACCGAGTGGGGCGTAGGTCTCGCGAACTTCACGGCCGACCTCGGCCCCGGCCGCGTGCTCATCTTCCACAGCGCGTCGGCCTCGTCGAACGCCTACACGGCGCTCCTGACGTTCGTGCAGTCCTCGAACCACACCGCCTACCTCGACGGCGGCATCGGTGGCACCGGCGCCTCGGCGCTCAATGCCGCCACCGTCGCCTCGACGGCAGCGGGCCTGGCTGCCAATGCGGGCGCCAAGTACGCCGGCATGTTCGTGCCCGGCGTGAACGTCCCGCGCTCGAGCGGATCGACCAGCCCCATGCCTGCCAGCGTCATCGCCGCCGGTGTCGCCGCTGGCCTGGACGCAAAGGTCGGGAACGCAGGGCGCAAGCCTGAGTGGAGCTTCGGCGTCATCGGCAGCGCACTGTCGGTCGCGCAGGTCTTCTCCGACGCCGACGTTTCGACGCTCACGACCGGCGCGGTGAACGTGGTGCGTCCCATCACGCAGCTCGGCAGCGTAGTGGCGCTCAACTCGTACAATTCGCTGGCCGCCACCGACGTCATCATGGTCGCCTTCGAGCGCGCCAACTTCGTGATGCAGGTCAAGGCCGGCCTCATGGCCCGCGGCGCCTTCTACATCGGACGGCCCAAGGACGCGAAGGGCTCGCTCTTCACCGAGGTCCTCACCGCCCTCAACGGCTACCTGACGCCGTTCTCCGGCCCCAACCAGCCGCTGTCGAAGTTCACGCTGCAGTGCGACTTCAACAACAACACCCTCACCGACAACGCCCTGAACATCAACGTCGGCCTGTGGTTCGCCGGTGTCGCCGAGGCGGTCACCTTCAACCTCGCCCTGAGCATCTGAAAGGACTGACCCAATGACTGCCGCCAACAAGGCACGGGTATCCCTCACCATCAACGGCACGCCAGCCGGCCTGTGGGCCACATCGGGCGACGACTCGGTGCAGGCGTCCCTGACGCAGTACCGCCAGCCCGACGGCACCCTTGCCATCGACTCGGTGCGCGCCCTCCCGCAGGCAATGGCGTTCACGCGCCGCTACTACGCCGCCACCGACCAAGCGAACGTTCAGACGTGGAAGTCCCTGGTGGGCCGTGCCATCGTCGACATCGCCGAGCAGGACCTCGACGACGACGACATCGCCATCGGCAGTCCTCGCCATTCGCAGGGCAAGCTGCAGCAATGCACGCTGTCGGGCGCTGACGTGAACAGCGACGAGTCGCGCACCATCACCATCGAAGTGCTGCGGCTGAAGTGATGAGCGAGACGTTCAGCGAAGGGGACGTGCTCACACCCGCCCCCGCATCATCCATCATCGGCAACTTCCGGCGCCTGCACGCCAAGCAGATCGAAGATTCCACCATCGACCTGCTCGTGCCCGGCATGACCGACGAGACCGGCGGCCTCTACGCGCGATTCCGAAAGCCCTCCTCCGAAAGCCTCACCGCATTCGAGAAGCGCATCGAATCCAAGGAGAAGGACCGCATCGTCGTCGCCAACGCCGACGCCCTCGCCCGCAACGCCGTCGGCCTCCTGTGGAAGGACGCCGACGGCGTCGAGCGCAGCATCGACCCCGACTTCGAGGACGGCTATGTCACGCCGTTCGGTCCGCGCCTGGCGATGCTCCTCGACCTTCCGTGGTCGAGCAGCGCCGTCGCCCTCATCCGCGCCATCTACGGGGCACGCGATGAGGACGGGCAGGTCGTCCACATCGACATGAACGTCATCACGACCGCCGGCAAGCTCATGCAGTGGGCGCAGGGCGACAGCGACGACTTGGGAAACTGACCGACCACGGCACCCTGCAAGGGGTCGCCGTGGCGGCATTTCTGGGCATCGACCCCATCGCCTACATGCGGCTCGACGCCCTCGAGCTGCGCGCCATGAACGTCGTCCTCGACCACTTGGCGAAGATGAAAGCCGACCACGAGCGACGGGCCACGGAGTTCCTCGCCCACGAGATCGCCAACCAGGTCATCTCCCGGATCCAGTGAAGGCGGTGCGCGATGGCATCGAAGAATCCCGGTGACATCGCGCTCCGCGTTCGCCTCCTGGGCGGCAAGGCCGTCGTCAAGGACCTGGGCGACACCGTCAAGGGCGTGGAGAAGACCGGCAAGACCGCCAATAAGGCATCGAGCGGCTTCGAGAACTTCTCCAACGGCATGGACCGGGCCGTCCACAAGTCGCACATGTGGATCGAGTCCGCGAAGGGCTTCGCCGCCTCCTGGCTCGGCATCCAGGGTGTCCTCGAGGCCAAGGACTTCCTCAAGGACACGGTCAAGGAAGCACTCGCCAACCAAGCCGCCATGCGCTCCTTCAGCCTCGCGCTGAAGAACACGACGCACGCCACCGACAAGCAAGTCGAGTCCTCGGGCAAGTGGGTCGAGTCGATGGCGACCGGCTACGGCTTCATGAAGACCGATCTCATCCGCGGCTACCAGCAGATGGCGCAGGCCACGCACTCCACGACGAAGGCGCAACTCCTGCTGCGCCTGGCCATGGACGCCTCCGCGCAGACCGGCAAGCCGCTGACGATGGTGACGATGGCGCTGCTGCGTGCCCAGAACGGCAACGTGGCCGCACTCGGGCGCCTGGGCATCGCCACCAAGGACGCGCACGGCAAGACGCTGTCGTTCTCGAATCTCATCATCCGCATGGCGAAGACGTTCAAGGGTGGCGCGAAGGCCGCCGCGGAATCGTTCCAGGGACAACTCGCGAAACTGCACGAGAAGTTCAAGGATTTCCAAGAGCGGATCGGGAACAAGATGCTACCGACCCTCAAGCAGTTCGTAGCCTGGTTTACCAACAAGATGCTGCCAGCGGTCGAGAAGGCCGTGGGGCAGTTCGAGCGCTACAAGGGCACCATGGGCGCCGTCCACCACGCCATCAACGGTGTGATCACCGTCGTCAAGGCGATCGTGGGCTGGTTCAACAAGCATCGCGGCGTCACCAAGGGCCTCATCGTCACCATCGTCGGCCTCTACATCGCGATCCGTGTCGTCAGCAAGACGATGCAGGCCGCGAAGGCCGTCATCGCCGCGTACAACTTCGTGACAAAGGTCGCCGCCCTGTACTCGCAGGCGAAAACCGCAGCCTCCTACGGCGAAGCCGGCGCCACCTACGCCGTCACCGCCGCGACCAATGAGGCGCGCGTCGCACAACTCGCACTCAACGCCGCCTGGCTCACCTCGCCCATCGGCCTCGTCGTCATCGGCATCACGGCACTCGTGGCGGTCCTCGTCGTCGCATGGATGAAGTCCAAGACGTTCCGCAAGGTCGTCACGGACGCCTTCCACGCGGTCCTGAACGCCGGCAAGTCGGCGTGGCACTGGATCAAGTCCGCGTGGGGCAACATCGCGAAGATGTTCGCCAGCGCCAAGAAGGCCATCGGCAACGTCGCGCACGGCATGTTCGACGGCATCAAGTCCGCGTTCAAGTCGGTGGTGAACTTCCTCATCGACGGCTGGAACAACTCCTACGGCCGCATCATCAACAGCGTCGCCAAATTCGCGTCCCACATCCCGGGGCTGGGCTTCCTCGCCAAGGTCAACGTGCACATCCCGCGGCTCGCCGAGGGTGGCATCGTCAAGGCACGCCCCGGTGGCATCGCCGCCATCCTGGGCGAAGGCGGCCGCGATGAGGCAGTGATCCCGCTGCCGAGCGGTGCGGCGCAGAATCTCGCCCGCGGCGCACACCTCACGAGCACGAAGACGATCACCACGAACGTCCTCACCCGGGGCGGCGGCGCACCGATCCACGCGCACGTGAACGTCGACGGTGAGGCGCTGTTCGACTTCATCCTCAACCGCACCCAGCAGGCGGGAGCATTCGCGTGAGCACCCCGAGCAACGCGCGCATCTACCTCACCGCGAACGGCACCACGCTCGGCTTCAAGCTCATCGACCTCGACGTGCTGTCTGGCGGCAACGTGGAGTGGGCGCAGAAGGCGCGCAGCCGCAGCAAGTACATGAACGCCCCCGGCGGACAGTTGCCGCTGCTGTACACGCTGCCGCTACGGCTCGACGGCTTCGCCAGCACCCCGGACAAGGACCGCTCGCAGCGGTCGGCGATGAACACGCTGTGGGCGTGGTCGCAGTTCAAGACGCAATCGGGCAAGACGCAGGACCCGCCGAAGATCACCCTCTCCGGCGGCGTCCGCGCCCCTTCGGGTCGGCAGTGGATCATCACGCAGATCACCGAGAACGCCTACCAGCTCAATGAGGCAGGTGTGCTCGTGCAGTACGACGTGACACTCGAACTCACCGAGTACGTCGGCCCGCAGGTCACCAGCCCGGCGGCCACCGCGAAGAAGAAGGCCATCGCGAACGACTCCGCCGCGTACTCCTTCCTCAGCAAGCAATACGGCAACGGGTAGATCGGGAGGCGCGGTGAACGTCGACGATCTGCAGCAGCGGCTCACGCTCACCACCGCCGCCGGCAAAGAGCCCGACGACTTCTACGTCGCCATCGAAGGCGACCCGGTGCTCACCACCACCATCGACGGCGCCTCGACCCTCACGGTGAAGATCAACGACCCGCTGCGCACCTTCCTGGCGCAGATCGACTCACCGAGCGAAGCCAAGAAGGCCACCGCCACCATCGACGGGACGTTGAAGTTCAACCTCGCCCATGTCTCGAAGGCCGGCAACACCCTCACCTGCATCTACGAAGACGCGCTCATCTCCAGGCTGCGCGCCATCACCTCCAAGCTCGTGATGAAACCCGGCACCCTCACCTACGCGGCCTTCATCCGGCGCCTAGCGAGCGAGGCCGGCGTACAGGCGAGCCTCAACCCCGCCGACCTGTCCCTCGCCAAGCGCAGCCTCGCACGCAGCATGGGCGCCAGCACCTCGAACTCCTGGCAGGTCATCGCCGACATCGCGGCCCGCAACGGGTGGCGATGCTTCTCCGACGGCTCCCAGCTCATCGTCGGCAACGACGCCTGGCTGCTGTCGCGCGGCACGCCGCTGCAGGTCGCCGAATTCGCCGACCCCGTCGATCGCATCGACTTCGCGGTGAACCCCAACGCCTCGACCCACACAGCGACCCTGCGCGTCGTCACCCCCTCGTGGTCCGCACTCCCAGGCGACGTCATCAAGGTCACTGAGGCAGGCCCGGCCAACGGCAACTGGATCGTCGCCAAGTGGACGCGCGGCCTATTGCAACGGGACTTCTCGAACGTGCAACTCATCCAGGCCACGAGCTCGAGCGCCACGGTGACGAGCCTCGACGCCCGCGCCGCGCACCGCCCGAACCGCCTCAACCTCGACCCCATGCCCGCCGAAGTGGTGCGCGTGGAGGGTACGTCGGTCTACGCGGTGCCGATCGGCGGCGACCGCTCGCACCCGCTCGGCCCCTGTCACGGGCAGAAAACGAAATTCAAGACCTTCACCGCCGTCACCGGCGTCTCTGGTTCGCCGGCCATGGTGAGCAGCAGCGAGGCATCGGCCGTCAAGCGCGTACCCATCGCTGTCGGCGACACCGTGCTCCTCGTGGAGACACTGCAAGGTCCGTGGATCCTCGCCGTCGAGGAGTAAGGAGCACCCCGTGCCCAGCACGCTGAAGATGCCGCTCACGGTGCGCCCCGACGGGTCGCTCGCGACGCTCGTGCAGGACTCCACCGACGACATCACCCAGGCCGTCGCCATCGTCCTGGCGACCACGCAAGGGGAGCGGGCCGCGCTGCCCGCCTTCGGGATCCCGTCGCAGATCGGTCGCGTCGGCCTCGACGAGGTCGGCATCACCGACGCGCTCAACATCTGGGAGCCACGCGCAACCGACTTCACCCTCGACGGCGACAGCGCCAACGCCGCCACCAACGCGGCGACCATGAGCGTGCGCCTGGGCACCACCACCATCACCGTGACGACGGGAGCCTGACATGACGCAGTGGAAGGACCTCACCGTCGACGCCAGCTCGGCAGCGACCACGGCCCGCATCCTCGCCGCCCTCACCACGAACCTCCCCGGCTGGCTGCCCAACGAGGGCACTGTCGAGGTGGCGTTGGCGGAAGAGTTCGCGCTGGAGGAATACAACCTGCAGCAGCAGATGCTCGCCTTTAGCCAAGACATTGTCGCGGCGGGCCTGTCCACTGTGTGGGCTGCGGTGACCCCGATTGTTGCCAATCCGGCGACCCTTACCGGGGTGACGTTGGCGCTGCTGCTGCCGCCGAGTGCCGGCGACGGGGTGAACCCGTTCACGCAAACCGTCGCCATCAACACCGGGTTCACGATCTCGGCTGGCGGTCAACAGTTCACGCTCCTGGCGGACGCGACCGCCCTCGTCACCTTCACGGTGCTTGCTAGCGGCCCGAATGCCGGCTCCTACGGCGGCACCATGACGGTGAACCTGACTGCCGTCACGGCAGGGTCGGCGGGGAACATCGCGGCCACCACGACTGCCACCGTCATCTCCTCCACCGGTTTGGTCTCCGGTGCGACCCTCACCGTCGCCGCGAGTGGCGGCACGGATGCGGAAACCACGCAACAGTTCCTCACCAGGTTCATCGCCTGGGCCTCCACGCTCCGTCCCGGCGGCGTCACCACCGCCGACATTGTGGCGTTGGCGATCACCGTGAGCGGCGTGCAGCGGGCGTTGGCCTTGGACATGTACGACCCAGCCGCCCCCACCGTGCCCGCGGAGAAGACCTCGACGTGGATCGGTGTGGACGCGACCGGCGCGGTCTTGTCGAGCGCCGTCAAGACGGCCGTCAGCAACGTGCTCGCCGCTTCCCGCGAAGTGAACTTCGTGTTTCACAACATCGATCCCACGTACACGAATATCGCCCTCAACGTCACCGTCACCCATGACGGGTCACACACCATCCCCGCCGTACAGGCGGCCGTCACCACTGCGTTGACGGCGCTCATCAGCCCCGCAACGTGGGGTGTCGTGGGTGGGGACCTCACCACTTGGACCGACCGTACGACCCTCACCGCGCTTGATGTTGCGAGCGCCCTCGGAAAGGTCGCTGGGATCGCCTCCATCGGCGCCATCACCGTGAACGGGTCCACGACGTCGGCCACCTTGACGGGGCCGGGGGCGCTCCCTTCGCCGCTGGGCGCGTCCGGCTCCTCCATCACCGTCACGGTGAACTGACGTGGCGGGGTTCGGTAGCCGAGTCCTCGCAGGTCTCGGCGTGGCCCTGCCACGCATGGCGGGTAGCCTGCTGGCCGGTCTCGTCACCGCTCTCACCACGGCGGCGGAGGACAGCGACGCACTCCTGCAGGCGTCGGCCGGCGGTTGGCCGACGATGCTCGACCTCGCCACGACGACGCAGCCGGCGTGGCTCGCGCAGCTTGCGGGTGTGCAGGTCGATACGACGACGAGTCTCGACGCGCAACGGGCCGCGATCCTCGCGCATCCGATGTGGAAGCGTGGCACGCCTGCCGCCGTGACGGCGCTCGCGCAGACATTCCTCACGGGCACGAAGCGTGTTGATCTGTTCGAGCGCGATGGTGGCAGCGCGTGGGCGTTGCGGGTGCGCGTGTTCACGCCGCAACTTGCGAACCCGGCCACGACGGCCGCCGATGTCAAGACGTTGCTGCTGCAGACGAAGCCGGTCGGGATCACGCTCGCAGTCGAGGTGTTCCCTGGCTCGACGTGGAATGACATCAACACGAAGTTCGCGAGTTGGTCTGCCGTTATGGCGGCCGCTCCAACGTGGAACGACGTGCTCACGGGCACTTTGTAAGTCAACAGCCAGGAGGGCGACACGATGACCGCAACGACAGCGAAGGGCGTTCCCTATCCGACAGCCGCGGATCCATCGGATGCGCCAACACAGATCGGGAATCTCGCGACGTGGATCGACGCGCACGCGTGGGGCGGCGTGCACACGACGACAGATCGCGACCTGCTCACGGGCGCGAACCTGTGGGCCGGCATGGTCATCTTCAACTCGACCAACGCTCGCCTCGAGATCAACCCGACAGGCAGCGCAGGTTCCGCGAACTGGTCGGCGGCGGTCGTCATCGCGGCCGACGGCGCAGCGACGCCTGGCGCGGTGTGTGCGGCGACAGACTCGCGGCTCGCGAACGCGCGCATCCCAACTGGCGCAGCTGGCGGCGACCTCACCGGCACCTTCCCGAACCCGACACTCGCGGCCTCCGGAGTCGCTGCGGGCGCCTACGGCGATGCGACGCACGTCCCGGTTGTCACCGTCGACGCGAAGGGGCGCATCACCTCGGTCACGACAGCCCTCATCGTCATCCCTGCAGCCTCTACGGCTGCGCCTGCCATGGATGGCGTTGCGGCGGTCGGCGTCGACGCAGGTTTCGCACACGGCGACCATGTGCATCCGTCGGACACGTCGCGTGCACCGCTCGCGTCGCCTGCTTTGACGGGTACTCCGACCGCGCCGACCGCTGCCGTAGGGACGAACACAACACAGATCGCGACAACTGAGTTCGTCCTGCAGAACAGCGCATACCCATCGGCACTCTTCGC
>JAKALQ010000026.1 GCA_021824095.1 Actinomycetes bacterium | reverse complement strand
CGAGGAAGGCACGCAGGTAGCGCCCTGGGCGCCACACCTCGAGGACGTAGGCAAGGAGCACGCCGAGGAGCAGTGACCCGCTCAGGTTCTCGATGAGCGTGCTCCACGGGAAGCGGCCGACGGGGTGTGGCAGGGCCTCGTTCACGAGCCAGCGTGCCGCGCTGCCGAGGGCACCGCCGACGGCCACGACGGCGACGACGTCGGCCCGCCCTCGGACGAGGGAGCGCACCGAGGCGGCCTTGGGATGACGGGTGACGGGCATGGTCCTCCTACCGTTCGGGTAGGGACTGTTGGCGACGAGTCGCGGTTGACGGCGAGCCCCACCGCCGTGGTGCCGAGTGTAGTGACGAGGGCCCCACACACGCGTGAGGGGTGGCACGGCGTGCCACCCCTCACCGAACGCCGCTGTGCGCTACTGGTTCGACTTGCCGTTCTTCGCCTCGGTCGTCTCCTCGGCCACCTTGGCCTTCGAGAACTGCTTCGACTTCTTGAAGGCGTTGATCTTCTTCATGCCGCTCGCTGCCGTCCCCGTCTCGCTCGCGTTCGACGAGTGCGCCTTCACCGTCTTCGTGTGCGCGGCCTTCTCCTTGTGGGAGGGCTTCGGCGTGGCATTGCTCGCGTTGGCGGCGCCAGCGGTGCCGAGCGTGAGGATGGCGGCAAGGCCGATCGTGAGTGCCTTCTGCATGCGTGAACTCCGTTCCGAGGGGTCGGCGTCGTCGACCCGTGCCCGCGCAGGCTAGCGAGCCCGCGCCGCAAGAATCCGTCAGGACCGATGCATCCACGGAGTGCTCGCCTCGGCCCAACGTAATGCGAACATTCGTGCGTCGCGGTATTCGGATGTCCGAAGGCGACGGTGGCCCGCGGATCAGGGCCCCACGCACGCGTGAGGGGTGGCACGGCGTGCCACCCCCCACTGTCGCGTCACGACGTCAGGGCACGATCACCGCGCGGCCGCGCACCGTGCCCGCCCGCAGGTCGCGGTAGGCCGCGGCCGCGTCATCGAGCGAGTACTCGGTGGCCTCGGAGTGCACGAGCCCGCGGCTTGCGAGGGTGAGCACCTCGAGGAGTTCGGGACGCGATCCCCAGTAGGTCGTCTGCAGGCTCACCTCGTAGCCCTGCGAGAAGAAGGTGAAGGGGAAGGCGCCGCCGGCGATGCCGACGATGGTGACGTCGCCGAGGGGGCGGGCGACCGCCATCGCGAGCTTCATGGTCGCCTCCGCGCCGACGAAGTCGAGGACGACATCCGCGCCGAGCCCGTGCGTGAGGTCGCGAATGGCGGTGGCGGCATTGTCGTCCGCCGTGACGACATGGTCGGCGCCCACGGCGCGAGCAAGGTCGAGCGCTGCGGCCTTCTGGTCGACGGCGATGACGGTGGCGGCCGTCGTGGCCTTCACGAACTGCACCCCGAGGTGGCCGAGGCCGCCGCAGCCGATGACGACCACCGTCGCCTGCGGCCCCATCTTCGGCCACGATCGCCGCACGGCGTGGTACGGCGTGAGGCCGGCGTCGGTGAGGGGGGCGGCCACGGCGGGGGTGAGGTTCGCGGGCAGTGGCACGAGCAGTCGCTCCGCTGGGACGAGCATGTACTCGGCCATGCCACCATCGAGGCCGAGGCCACCGCCACCGCCGGGCACCGGCGCGCCCATGGGGTTCTCGCAGTAGGTCTCGATGCCAAGCTGGCAGCGTGGGCAGGTGCCGCAGCCCCAAGGGCCGTACACGGCGACCGCGGCGCCCTCCTTCCAGCGCGTCACGCCTGCGCCGATGGCGTCCACCCAGCCGGCGTTCTCGTGGCCGAGGGTGAAGGGTGGATTCCACGGCAGCATGCCCTCGCCGAACTCATGCAGCAGGTGCAGGTCGGAGTGGCATGCGCCGGCGCCGCCCACCTTGATGACGACCTGGCCCGGCCCGGGTACCGGCTTCGGCACCTCCACAAGCTCGGGGTCGCTCTGCCACTTCATGATGCGCAGCGCACGCATGATCCGCACCTTCCGTCCTGCGGACGCGGTGCGCGCCCGCAGTCACGAGTCTCGACCGGTGGTGCTGGCGTCCCAAGGGCCGGACTGCCCGCGGACGTGAACGGTCGGGTCAGGTGGTGGGGCGTCGAGGGCTCCGCGGGGCGGGCGTCTGCATGTTCGGGCGGGGTTCGGGCCTTGCCTGCACAGACTGCATAGACTGCACAAAGTGCAGCGAACGCGTATCCTGCCGACATGACCAATCCCGGCCTTCGTGAGCGGCAGCGGCAGCAGACCGCCGCCGCCATCCATGCGGCCGCCATCGCGCTCGTCGAGGAACGCGGCCTCGGTGCAGTCACTGTCGCCGAGATCGCCGCCACGGCCGGCGTCTCACCCCGCACCTTCTTCAACCACTATCGCACCAAGGAGGAGGCGCTCATCCCGCGCGTCGCCTCCTTCCGTCAGGACGAGATCGACGCCTTCGTGCGCGGGGACGAGCCCGACCTGCTCGCCGCCCTCGCACACCTGCTGGCCGTGCAGCAGCAGGACATGGGCGGGCATGAGCACACGCCGTCGAAGCGACGCATCATGCGCGTGCTCCACGCCAACCCTGAGCTCATCCCGAGCTTCCATGCCGCCTTCAGCGGCTTCGAGACGCAGATCGCCGAGTTGGTGCGCCAGCGCACCGGCCGACGTGCGGTCGACCTCACCTGCCGGTCGGCTGCGGCGCTCGCGTCCGCCATGGCCCGCATCGCGCTCGAGAGCTGGGAGGAGTCCCGCCAAGGCCGCAGCGCGCGGCCCGTGACGGCGGAGCACTTCGACACCGTGTTCGACGGCCTGCGCGGCCTGCTTGCCGCGCCCACGACGCATCCCACCACCGAAGAGGACCACGCATGACCGAAACCACGCCCGCGGCTGACGCCGCCGCACCTGAGGGCCCCGCGCACCTGCGCTGGATCTTCGGTGCCCTCATGCTCACCATGCTCCTGGCGAGCCTCGATCAGACCATCGTGTCCACCGCACTGCCGACGATCACGAGCGACCTTGGTGGCCTGAATGAGCTGTCCTGGGTGGTGACCGCGTACCTGCTCACATCGACGGCATCCACGCCGTTGTGGGGCAAGATCTCGGACGTCGTCGGGCGCAAGTCGACGCTGCAGACGGCGGTCGGCATCTTCCTCGTCGGCTCCGCGCTCGCGGGTGCCTCGCAGAACATGGCCCAGCTCATCACCTTCCGCGGCGTGCAGGGCCTTGGCGGTGGCGGCCTCATGGTGCTCGTTCTGGCCGTTATCGGCGATCTCATCCCGCCACGCGAACGTGGGCGCTACCAAGGCCTCTTCGGTGCCGTCTTCGGCCTGTCGAGCATCGCCGGGCCGCTGCTCGGTGGGTTCTTCACGCAGTCCATGTCCTGGCGCTGGATCTTCTACATCAACCTGCCGTTGGGTGTCGTCGCGTTCCTCGTCATCGGCGCCGTGCTGCACCTGCCGGTGCACCACGAGAAGCGGGTCATCGACTGGGTGGGTGCGAGCCTGCTCGTACCGGGCGTCACCATGCTGCTGCTCGTCACCGTGTGGGGCGGCAACCAGTATGCGTGGCTGTCACCGCAGATCCTCGGCCTGGGGGCGGCGTCGCTCCTGCTCCTCGTGTGGTTCGTATTGCACGAGATGCGTACGGAGGCGCCCATCGTCGACATGGGGCTGTTCCGCATCCCCGTGTTCCGCATCTCGGCGGGCATCGGCTTCATGATCGGCTTCGCGATGATGGGGTCGATCGTCTACCTGTCGATCTACATGCAGGTGGTGCGCGGGGCGTCGCCGACGGCTGCGGGCCTGCAGTTGCTGCCGATGATGGCGGGCATGATGTCGATGTCGATCGGCTCGGGCCAGATCATCGCGCGCACGGGGCAGTACAAGAAGTTCCCCGTCATGGGCACCGTGCTTGCGACGCTCGGCCTCGTGCTGTTGAGCCGGTTGCAGGTGGCGACGCCATACTGGCAGCTTGCCATCTACTCGTTCGTGCTCGGTGCCGGCCTCGGCGCCACGATGCAGGTGCTCACACTCGTGGTCCAAAACAGCGTGGAACGCAAGGACATGGGAGCGGCGACGAGTGCGGTCACCTTCTTCCGTGCCATCGGAAGCTCCTGGGGTACGGCCTTCTTCGGCGCCGTGTGGTCGGCACGGCTCACGGCCGAGCTGGCCGCGTCACTGCCGGCGGGTAGTGCTGGTGTAGGCGGCTTGACGACGGATTCGATGATGCAGATCCACGCGCTGCCTGCTGCCATCCAGCAGACCGTGCTCGAGGCCTTCGCGCGCGCCATGCACACCACCTTCCTTGTGGCCGCGCCCTTCCTCGCCGTCGCCTTCCACATGGCCCTCGCCATGCCGAAGGTGACGCTCCGCGGTGCACACAGTCCGGCGTCGGCGCTGGCTGAGGAGGCGCCCGTGCCCGTCGTCATCGACTGAGGCGGTGTGACGCGTCACTTGTGGCGGGGCATGGCGGGTCGCGGCGGGTTGTGGCGCGTCGGCTTGTGGCGGGTCGTGGCGCCGCGGCGGGGCGTGGCGGGTCGGCTGGTGGCGGGGCATGGCGGGTTACTTTTGGCGCGGCGGGTTGTGGCGCGTCGTGGCGCCGTGGCGGGGCGTGGCGGGTCGGCTGGTGGCGCGTCGTGGCGTCGTGCTGCGATAAGTGCGGGAGCGGGCGGTGACGCGGGTGCCTGCGTGGCACCGACATCGTCGGCGCCACTGTGGTGGAGGCTCCGTCGACCACAGGATGTCGTGGAGTGGCGCACGCGATCTTCGCACCCGAATCACAGCCGCTGAGTTCGGCAGCGGGCTGTAGGTTCGGCAGCGGGCTGTGAAAATGTCAGTCACATGGTTCCTCGCGGACAGCGATGCGACACGAATAGCGCTTTGTTACCAACAGGAATCCACGCAGAGAATGCGCATTTGGCTGTCAACCATCACAGCCCGCTGCCGAACCTAGCGGGCGGTGATCGTTGGCTGGCGCATGCGGGCCCTACGCATCGCAAACCCGTTGGTAAATATCGGCTTCATGCGGCAAGAGGCCGGTGATCCACCCAACAGAATCACTGCCCGCTGCCGTATTCAGCCCGACCTGTTGATCGCAGCATCGGTGTTGCAGTTCGCGCGCGTCGATGTGGGCAGCGCTCGCCTGTGTCCGAGCTGTCCCTTCGTGCGTCGTGTCAGGTCGGCGTCGGCACGAGCTCGGGGAATGCCCGTCGCAGGGCGAACGTCGCGGCACCGATGACGCCTGCCTGCGCGCCGAGTGCTGACCAGTGGAGCGCATTCGCGACGATGAAGGGCGCGTGGCGCATGGCGTCGGCAAAGGCGCGTTGCAGGGGCTCGTGAATGACGTTGCCGGCATCGGCCACCCCACCCCCGACGACGATGCGATCCAGGTCGTTGAGCACTGCGGCGGTTGCGAGGGCGTGCGCGAGCGCCCCCATGCCGCGCTCGATTGCCGCCTGGGCCACGGGATCGTCATGGTGCGCCGCCAGGGCGATGTCCTCGAAGCGCTCGGCAGGTGCGGCGCAGCCGTGTGCGGCGGCCCAAGTCGTCATGCTCGGCCCGCTGGCGTAGGCCTCAACGCAGCCGCGGCCCCCGCACGCGCAGGGGTCGCCGTCGACGGCATGGATGATGTGGCCGATGAAGCCGGCGTTCACCGAGCTGCCCAGGTGCAGGGCGCCGTCGAGCACCAGACCGCCGCCAATGCCCGTCGACACCACCACGCCGAGCATGTTGCGACTGCCCCGTCCGGCCCCGAACGCGAACTCGCCGAAGGCCATCGCCTGCGCGTCACCGATGAGTTCGATGCGTGGCGTGCCCGCGAGCTGCTGTGCGGCATCGACGATCGCGAAGTCGCGCCATGCGGCGATGTTCACCGGGCTGATGGTGCCCGCGCTGCGGTCGATCGGACCCGCTGAGCCGATGCCGACGCAGGCGACGGGCGAGGCGTCGGCGAGGAAGGCCCGCACCGTGGTGCGGAAGCGCGTGCTGAGGTCGTTGTCGCCGGCGGCATGGGTGGGCATGCGATGCGAGGCGAGCACGGCGCCATGGGCGTCGACAATCGCGAAGGCGACCTTCGTGGCGCCCACGTCGATGCCGAGGGCCAGCGGTGTGCCCACGTGCACCTCCTCCTGCCGTCGCTGGCGATACGCGGGTGGTGAGCGCCGCGACCGTCACGCGCGGCCCAGTATGGCGCGCGCGGCTCGTGGTGGCTGACGCCGGGCTGGGGCAGGCGTGGTGGGGGCCCTGTGGTGGGGCCGGCGTGGTGGGGCCGGCGTGGTGGGGCCGGCGTGGTGGGGCAGGCTGACCTCGGGCTGGGGTGGGCCCCGTGGGCGTCGATTCCACGTACCGTGCACGGCGATCTGGCGGGTTCGGCCTGCCGTGTACGCGGATGCGCCGGAATCTGGCGTTTACGAGAACACGGCGCTCGCGACGCGGACTTGTGCGGGCGGATCGGACGTGGCGTGTACGCGGGAACGCCGGAATCTGGCGTTTGCGCGAACACGGCACGCAGGCAGGGCGTCGGCTCAGCCGATTGCCCGGCGCACCATCTCGTGGAGCAGGTCGGCGTCCACCTGCCAGTCGAGGGGGACGCGCACCGTCTTGCGCAGGACGACGTAGCCCGCGAGGCGTGGCGCCATCTCCTGCAGCACGCGCGCATCGAAGGGCGCGAGCAGGATGTGGTCGGTGACGACGGCCAGGCCGA
The DNA here is from genome assembly GCA_021824095.1 of Actinomycetes bacterium. Taxonomy (GTDB): domain Bacteria; phylum Actinomycetota; class Actinomycetes; order S36-B12; family UBA5976; genus JAKALQ01. The sequence continues at coordinate 14,946 of JAKALQ010000026.1, read as the reverse complement.
ACACATACTGCGATCCGCGTCGCAGCATGGGCTTGTTCCAGGCCATGACGAGGTCGAGGTCTGGGTACGAGCTGCCGATGACGTCGAGGATCGTCCGGACGGTGGCCTGTGCCTGCGGCGGGTACTCGGCAAGGTAGCCGTCGACGTCGGCATAGCGGCGTGACGAGTGCGAGCCGCGGGAGTACATGACGAGGGCGTTGGCGTGGGCTTGGCTGAAGCCGTGCTCCTCGCGGAGGAAGGCCACCTGTTCGGCGTAGGTGCGGCCTGCCAACTCGGCCATGACCGCGTGCCAGTGCGCCATGGGCAGGCCGTGCTTGCGTTCGATGGCCGGGAAGTGGGCGGCCCGATCCCCGGAGCTACGTGCGGCTGCCATGCGGTGAGCGTACGCGCGGGGAGGACGACTGACGCCGGGCGGAACGGCAGCTCGGTGGCCGGAACGGCAGCTCGCCGGGCGTCCATTCCACGAGCCGTGCACGGCGATCTGGCGGGTTTGGCCTGCCGTGTACGCGGATACACCCGAATCTGGCGTTTGCGCGTACACGGCGCCCGAAACGGGGACCGCGGGGGCGGGTCGGACGTGCCGTGTATGCGGATGCGCCCGAATCTGGCGTTTGCGCGTACACGGAACGGGGGCGCCTCGACGGTGGGCCGTGTGCATCACCCACCGGGCTGGCGACTTGGCGCCCACAATGCAGGAAGCCCTTGGTTTCCCAAGGGCTTCCGCTCTGTACACCGCGTAGGACTTGAACCTACAACCCGCTGATTAAGAGTCAGCTGCTCTGCCAGTTGAGCTAGCGGTGCGCGGGGGAGAGGATAGCGCGCCCGCGCCCCCGCTGTCACATCCGCTCAGTCGCGGAAGGACGGCTCGGGGGAGAGCTCCGAGTGCAGTGGGTCGCTCTCCGGCAGACTGGCCTGGATGCGGGCGAACTCGTCATCCGTCAGATCGAAGGTGGCCGCGCTCGCGCTGTCGCGGGCCGACGCCACCGTGGACGCACCCGGGATCGGGATGACGACCGGCGCGAGCCGCAAGTGCCAGCCGAGCGCCACGACGTAGGGCGACACACCGCGCTCGCTGGCGATCTCGCGGATGGTCGCGAAGCGCGTGGGCAACTGCTCGAAGAAGGAGCGGCCACCGAGCGGTGACCACGGCAGGAATGCGATGCCGTGCTCAACACACACGTCGAGGACGTCCGCCCATTGGCGGTATCGCGGCGAGAACTCGTTCTGCACCGACACCACGCCACCCTCGAGCGGCCCGCCGCCGAGTCGGATGGCACGACGCAGCATCTCGGCGCTCACATTCGACAGCGCGATGCGACGCACGATGCCCTGCTCGCGCAGTGCGAGCACATGCTCGAACTGCGTCTCGAACGGGATCGACGGGTCCATGCGGTGGTGCTGCCAGATGTCGATGTGGTCGACGCCGAGGCGGCCGGCCGACGCCTCAACGGCCCGCAGCAGGTAGTCCAGCGAGCCGTTGCGCCCCCACACCTCGCCCGGCTGCCGCGTGATGCCGCCCTTCGTCGCGACGACGACGCGCGCCCTGGCCTCGGCGGGTGCGTGCCAGGTGCGCAGTGCCTCGGCGACGAGCCGCTCGTTGTGCCCCATGCTGTTCCAGCTCGGCGCGTAGATGTCCGCGGTGTCGAGCAGCGTGATGCCGGCATCAAGGGCGGCTTGGATCGCGGCAATTCCGCCCTCGCGATCGTCGGCCTTCTCGCCCCAGGAGTTCGGCATGCAGCCGAGTCCGATGCGGGAGACGGTGAGGTCGGCGATGCGCCGGGTCGGCAGAGTGGGGATCGACGTCATGCGACGAGTCTACGAAGGTGCGCGGGGCTCGTCCCCCCGTCGTCCGTCCACCCGCCGGACTGCGGGATTAGGGTTGCGCACTATGCCGAACGCAGCACTGCTGGCCGTCGCCGACGACCTCATCGACCTCCTGTGGGATCGAGACCCCCTCGAGGCAACCCTCACCGGGTTCCGCGAGCGCGATGCCCTGCTTGCCGACCTATCGACGAGTGCGGAGACCGCCTTCCGCGAGCGGCGGCACGCGCTGCGCAAGCGCGTGCTCGACATCGGCAATGACGCGCTGTCCGCGCAGGAGCGCATCACGAAATCGGTCGTCCTCGCTGTGCTCGGCAACATGGACGAATACGAGATCGCCGGCGTCGACGACTGCACGGTGTCGGATTTCCCGGTGTCACCGTCGTCCATGCTCCTCGCCTACCTGCACATGGTGTCGCTCACGTCGGAATCCGAGGCGCTGGCCTTCACCGAGCGGCTGCGGGCGATCCCGCACTACCTCGAGCAGTCACTCGACCGGCTTGCGCGCGGGCGTGCGCGTGGGCTCACGCCCGTGGCCCACCTCGTGGTGAACGCCGCATCGCAGATCGACAAGTACCTCGGCACCGAAGCGGACCCGTTGCTGCCTGCGGCGCCCGCGGATGCGCCGTGGGCTGCGGCCTGGCGCGCCTCGGCCGTGGCCGTGCTGCGCGACGAGGTGCGCCCGGCATTCGCGCAGTACCGCGACGCGCTGCGCTCCGACGTGCTGCCGACGGCACGCGATCGCGAGCGCGTGGGCCTCTGCCACCTGCCGAAGGGTGCTGAGCGGTACCAGGCGCTCGTGCATGTGCACACGACGACGCGGCGCACTGCCCAGGAACTGCACGAACTGGGCCGCCAGCGTGTCGAGGCCGTCCATGCCGAGTTCCGCGCCCTTGGCGGGCGCCTGTTCGGCATCGATGACCCGGCGGCGCTCTTCGTCCACCTGAACGACGACCCCGACCTGCGTTGGCGCACGCGCGCGGAGATCCGTGACGCTGCCGAGGTGGCCGTGCGTCGCGCCGAGGCCCTGGCGCCGCAGTGGTTCGGGCGGCTGCCGAAGGAGCCGTGCGCTATCACCGAGGTGCCGGACCTCGAGGCCGAGGGCTCCGCGCCCGCGTACTACATGGGGCCGGCACTCGACGGCTCCCGTCCGGGCACCTACTTCCAGAACACCTGGAAGCCCGAGGAGCGCACGTCGTTCGACCTCGAGTCCGTCGCCTTCCACGAGGCCGTACCCGGGCACCACTTCCAGATCTCGATCGCGCAGGAGCTCGACGACCTGCCGCTCGTGCGCCGCCTGTCGATGTTCACCGCGTACGTCGAGGGCTGGGGCCTGTACTCCGAGCGCCTCGCGGACGAGATGGGGCTGTACTCCTCCGACCTCCAGCGGCTCGGCATGTTGTCGGCCGATGCCTGGCGTGCGGCCCGGCTCGTCGTCGACACGGGTATGCACGCACTGGGTTGGTCGCGCGAGCAGGCGCTGGAGTACCTCGTCGGGGCCTGCCCCATCGCCCGCATCGACGCCGAGGCCGAGATCGACCGCTACATCGCCTACCCCGGTCAGGCCTTGTCGTATATGACAGGGCGGCTCGAGATCGAGCGCATGCGCGCCGAGTGTGCGCGCATCGCGGGGGAGCGCTTCGACCTGCGTACCTTCCATGACGCGGTGCTCGGCAATGGGGCCCTGCCCCTCAACGTCTTCGCCGACGTCATGACCGCCTGGGCCGAGTCGCTGGCCGCGTCCTGACGTCTGTGTCCCGCGCTTCACTCCGTGACGAGCCTCGCGACACGGCGTGTCGCGGGTTCGTCACGGAGTGAAGCGCCGATAGGGGCGCACGCGAGAGCGGGGCCCGAGCACGGCGCGATCGTGCTCGGGCCCCGCGGTCGGGGTGGGCGCGGTACTGGTCGTGCGTCCGTTGCCCGGGTGGGTACAGGGCCCGTCGTGGGGCCGTTGCCCGGGTGGGCGCGGGACCGTGCGGCCTTGCACCGTGTGCGGTCGCGTGACCTCAGGTGAGTTCAAGCTCCATGTCGATCGCACCGCACGGGCACTCGTGGGCGCACAGCCCGCAGCCTTTGCAGAAGTCGAGATTGAACTCGTAGGTGCCGTCCGGCTTCTTGATGACCGCGTTGTCGGGGCACACCCCGAAGCAGTTGTCGCAGTTGAAGCAGTTGCCGCACGACATGCATCGACGCGCCTCGAACAGGGCGTTCTCGGCCGTGAGTCCCTGCACCACCTCGTCGAAGGTATCGGCGCGACGGGCCGCGTCGAGCCGCGGGCGCTGCGTCTTCTCCGCATCGGCGTAGTACCAGGTGTTGAGCCGGTCGAAGGACGCCAGGTTGGGACGCTCGGGGTGCACCCAGGCGTCGCCGCGCAGCCATGCGTCGATGTGCCGTGCCGCCAACTTGCCGCCGCCGATGCCGGCCGTGACCGTGCGCTCGCCCGGCACCATATCGCCGGCGGCGAACACGCCCGCGTAGCCGGTCATCATGTTGTCGGCCACCTGCACCACGCCGTCATCGATGACGACGCCCGGCAGGTTCTCGATGAGCGTGAGGTCGCAGTCCTGGCCGAGTGCCAGCACCACCGAGTCGGCCTCGAGGGTGTCGAACTCGCCCGTGGGCTGCGGGAAGCCCTTCTCGTCGAGCTGCATCTTCTCGATCTGCACGGCACCGGCGTCGATGTGCTTGATCGTCGACAGCCAGTGCATCGTGATGCCCTCTTCGAGCGCCTCGGTGATCTCGACGTCGTGGGCCGGCGCCTTGTCGCGTGTGCGGCGGTAGACGACGATCGCCTCGGCCGCACCAAGCCGCTTTGCGGTACGCGCCGCGTCCATGGCCGTGTTGCCACCGCCGTAGACGATGACGCGCTTGCCGAGCATCGGCGGCTCACCGCTCTCGGTGTCGTGCAGCATCGACACCGCGTCGAGGATGCGCGCCGACTCACCGGCGGGGATGTACGCCCGCTTGCCGAGGTGGGCACCAACGGCAAGGAACACCGCGTCGAAGCCCTCCGCGAACACCGCCGGGATGTCGGTGACCTTGGCGTTGCACTCGATGACGACCCCGAGGTCGACGATGCGCTGCACCTCTGCGTCGATGATGTCGCGCGGTAGGCGGTAGGCCGGGATGCCGTAGCGCATCATGCCGCCGGGCTGCTCCGCGCTCTCGCGGATCGTCACCGCGTGGCCGAGGCGCGCAAGGTGGTACGCGGCGGACAGGCCGGACGGGCCGGAGCCCACGACGAGCACGCGCTTGCCGGTGGACGTCTCGGGCTTGGCGAACGCCCACCCCTGCTTGATGGCCTCATCGCCGAGGAAGCGCTCCACGGAGTTGATGCCGACGGTCTCGTCGACCTGCGCGCGATTGCAGGCGGTCTGGCACGGGTGGTAGCAGACGCGGCCCATGATGGCGGGCATCGGGTTGTTCACCGTGAGCCGACGCCAGGCCTCCTCGTACGCGCCCTCCTCGGCCTTGTACAGCCAGCCCTGCACGTCCTCGCCCGCGGGGCAGGCGTCGTTGCATGGTGGCAGGCGATGGACGTACACGGGACGCTCGGTGCGCCAGGTGCCCGTCTTGTTGGCGAGGGATGACCCGACGTCGAGTGTGATCGCAAACGGCTTCTCCGCCATGTCCTACTCCTCCGCGCCCTTCTCGACGAGGTCGTATTGCTCGATGTTGTGGTCGGCGATGCGCTGCAGGCGCTCGACGATGTCGGGGCGACCGTTCGCGCCGAACAGGTGCGCGTAGCGCTTCTGCGGCTTCAGGTACTCCTCGACGGGGATGCGTCGGCGGATCTTCTTGCTCGACGTCATGACGCCATGCTCCGCCTCGAACACCGGGAAGAAACCCGACTCGACGGCCGCACGCGACAGCATGATGGTCTCGTCGGAGCGCGACCCCCAACCGAGCGGGCAGGGCACGAGGATGTGCAGGTAGCGCGCCCCGCGGAACGTCATGGCCTTCTTCACCTTGGCCTCGAGGTCGTGCAGGTCGGCCACCGTCGCGGTCGCCACGTACGGGATGTGGTGGGCCATGGCGATGAGCGGCAGGAACTTGCCCTGGTTGAAGTGCGCACCCGGCTCGGGGCCGGACGCATGCGATGTGTTCGTGCGCGCAGCCGGCGGCGTGGCGCCCGAACGCTGCACGCCCGTGTTCATGTACGCCTCATTGTCGTAGCAGACGTACAGCACGTCGTCGTTGCGCTCCCACATGCCCGACAGCGGGCCGAAGCCGATGTCGACCGTGCCGCCGTCGCCGCCCTGCGCGATGACGCGGATGTCGGTCTTGCCCTGCGCCTTGAGTGCCGTGGCCACACCGGACGCCACCGCTGCGGCGTTGCCGAACAGCGAGTGCAGCCACGGGATGCGCCAGGACGTCTCGGGATAGGGGGTGGAGAACACCTCGAGGCAGCCGGTGGCGTTGACGGCCATGATCTTGCCGTCGGTCGCTGCCATGGCGGTGTCGAGGACGTAGCGGGCGCCAAGCGCCTCACCACAGCCCTGGCAGGCACGATGCCCGGAGGTGAGGGCGTTGACACGGTTGGGGTTCGACTGCTCCGAGCGTTCCTCGTCGGTGAGCAGGCGGTTGCCGACCGCGAAGGAGCCGACCTGGTAGAACTTGAGTGGCGTCACGGTCATGCCGGGATCATCCCTTCATTGAGGTCGAGGAACGTGAGCGGTTCGACGTCGCCCGCAATCGACTTCGCGATGATGTCGCGCAGCGATGCGCGCGTGATGGCACGCCCGCCGAGGCCCGCCACCACGGTGTTCTGCGCGATGTCGAGGCCCATGAGCGACATGCGGATGTCGGCGTCGACGACACCGCCGATGCCGACCGCGAAGGCACGCTCGAGCACGATGACGCGCTTGGCGTGCTGCAGTCGCTCACGGATGACCGCGCTGGGGAAGGGGCGGTAGGACGTGATGCCGAGCACGCCGATGGACGTGCCCGCCTCGCGCAGTTCGTCGATGACATCCTCGAGTGTGCCGATGGTGGCACCGAGTGCCACGACCACCGTCTCCGCACCCTCCGTGTAGTAGTCGGTGACGAGGCCAAGGTGGTCGTTGGGGCCAGCGGCACGACGGCCGAACACGCCTGCGAACTCCTCGGCAAGCCCCGGGATCGCGGCGAGGGCCTCGAGCTGCTTGTGGTGGGCCAGCCAGCGCACCTCGGTGAACGCCTCGGGGCCCACCATCGCGCCGATGGACACGGGGTTGTCGACGTCGAGCTTCTGCCGCGGCACGAAGGGCGTGAGGAAGGCGTCTGCCTGCTCCTGCTCCGGCACATCGATCTGCTCCATGGCATGCGTGAGGACGAAGCCGTCCATGCACACCATGACCGGCATCGAGACGCGCTCGGCGAGGCGGAAGGCGAAGATGTGGAGGTCGGCCGCCGCCTGGTTGTCCTGCGCGTAGAGCTGGATCCAGCCGGAGTCGCGCTGGCTCATGGCGTCGGTGTGGTCGTTCCAGATGTTGATGGGGGCGCCGATCGCGCGATTCGCCACCGTCATGACGATGGGCAGGCCAAGGCCCGACGCGTTGTACACGGCCTCAACCATGTAGAGCAGGCCCTGGCTGGCCGTCGCCGTGTAGACGCGGGAGCCGGCAGCCGAGGCGCCGATGGCCACCGACATGGCACCGAACTCGGACTCCACGTTGAGGAACTCGCAGTGCTCGATACGGCCCCTGCGCACGAGGTCATCGAGGGCCTCGACGATGTGCGTCTGGGGCGAGATGGGATAGGCGCAGATGACGCCGGGGCGGCACGTGGCCACCGACTGGGCGATCGCCTGGGATCCCTCGATCTGCTTACGCATGCGCCATCGCCTCCACCTTCTCCGCGCGCACGAAGTCGTACGCCTCCTGCGCGGCCCTGATGTTCGCCTCGGCGATCTTCGCCGGGAAGCGCTCCTCGATCGCGCGGAGCACGGACTCGAGGGCCACCTGCCGGGTGGCGGCTGCGTAGCCGCCGAGCAGGGCCGCGTTCGGCAACGGCCGTCCGACGTGGCGCAGCGCGAAGTCCGTCGCCGGCACGGTGAGGCGCCGGTACTCGAAGTCCGAGTGCCCGAGCTCCTCGATGCCGAGCTCGGCGAAGGTCTTCTTCGTGTTGATGAGGATGTAGGCGTCCGGCTCGACGCCGGAGAACACGTCGACCTGATGCAGCAGCGTCGGGTCCTGGATGATGAGCGCCTGCGGAACCAGGACTGGTTCACGCAGGCGGATGGGCTTGTCGTCGAAGCGCGCATAGGCGACGACGGGTGCGCCGGTGCGCTCGGAACCGAAGCTGGGGAAGGCCTGGGCGTACTTGCCGTCGTAGAAGGCTGCGACGCTCAGGAGTTCCGCTGCGGTGACGACGCCCTGCCCGCCGCGGCCGTGGATTCTCGTCTGGAACACGCTTGCATTGTGGTGGTTTTTCCCGATTCCCGCGACGTGACTTTGGGCCCGTCGCTTGGGTGCGCCGACACCGATGTGGCGGATGTCATGACCGTTCGTCGCCGGCGATCAGGGCGAGTTCACGGGCGATGACGGACCGGGCGTCGCGGTCGGCGCGCACCCGTGCGGCGGCGGCCTGCGACATCGCGCTGAAGCGCTCGGGGTCACGGGCGAGGAGCAGCAGCCCGGCCGCCAGGTCGTCGACCGACTCGGGCGCGGCGAGGATGCCGCAGCTGTCGTCGACGAACTCGGGGATGGCGGCCACCGCCGTGGTGACGGGCACGAGGCCCGATGCCATGGCCTCGTCGCGCGAGACGCCCTGGGAGTCCATGCGGCTGGGGCACAGGAAGACGCCATGCTCGCGATGCAGTGCCGCGATCTCGGGCTGCGTGCAGAACGTTCGGCGCAGCGTGACGTTCGTGAGGTTGCGCAGCGGTGCGACGGTCTCGTCCCAGAGGGGGCCGTCACCGACGAGGGTGAAGGCCATGCGGGCAAACTCCGGGGCGTCGGCGATGGCGAGGATCGCGGCGACCGTGAGGTCGTTGGCGTACACGCGGCTGGCGTAGGGGCGGATGGAGAGCACCCGCAGGCGCTGCTCCGCCGGCTTCGGTGCGAACGCGAAACGGTCGGTGTCGATGGGGTTGTGCACCACGTCGTATCGCGTGGGGTCGAGCGTGACGCCGTAGTCCTCCTCCACCATGCGCCGCAGGGTGTCGGAGACGAAGACGAGGCGCAGGTTCGGGTGGTCGGTGGTGAGCAGTCGGTGCCATAGGGCCTCGCGTTCGACGCTCGCCTCGCGCATGGCGGCGAGTTCGGCGTCCGTCGTCGCGTTGAAGGCGCGGCGCGACCACGGTTGCACCTCGAAGCCGTGCACCCAGATGGTGACGCGCAGGTGGTCGAGCGCGGGTGCGAGCGCATCCCACATGCCTGGGTTCACGAAGTGCACGAGCACATGGCGGTAGCCGCTGTGCTGCACGAGGGTGTGGAGCGACTCGTCCGACGCGGTGAGCACGCGCACGCCGTCGAACTCGTGCCAGCTGGCGGCATGGCCGCGCGCGTAGCGCAGCACATCGACGGGTTGCCCGGCGTCGCGGTAGGCGCGCACGCGGGCATGGACGAAGGCATTGCGGTACAGGTCGTCATCGCTTGGGTACTCGTTCGTGATGACGAGCACGTCGGAGCGGCGCTCGATGCGGCGCGGACCGCCGGCGCGATGGCCGAACGTGAGTCGGTGCAGGCGCACGTCGCCGGGGCCGCGCACCGTGATGGCGATGCGCAGGAACATGGTGTCCGGTGCCAGGGGCACGCGCGCGTCGTGTGACTGCTCGGTGCGGGTGAGCTCGTTGCCGTCGCGGTCGAGGCAGGCGACCACGAGGCCCACGCGGGCGTCATCGGACGTCTCGAGCAGCACGGGCAGGGTGCGGCTCGTCTGGTGGTAGGGGAGCAGGCCGCGGATGCGCGGGTACGACACAACGCCGCGCAGCCACAGGGTGCGGGTGGCGCCTGCGCCGAGCGTTGTGTGGAGGGCGCCGTCGCGCAGGGAGACCCGGCCGCGCGGATGGGCGAGCAGGGGCAGGATGGCCTCCGACTCGAGGCGCGGTTGGGAGACGAGCTGCTCGAGGTCGAGCGCCTCGCTGCGCGCTGCAATTGCGGCGTCCTCGGCCTGCGTGAGTTGCCACGGCGCGGGGGTGCGCAGGCGCAGGCGTCGGCGGAGGTCGTGCACGCGCGTCGAGACGGGGTTGCCCACGGACAGCGAGTGTAGGTGCGTTGCCCTCCCGTGGTGCTCGCCCCCGCACCTTGCGCTTCACTCCTCGAACGGACCTGGGACACGGCGTGTCCCGGTCCGTTCGAGGAGTGAAGCGCAAGGGACGAGAGCCCGTCGCGATCACGTGCGCCATGGTCGATGGGGTTAGGGTCGACGGGTGACGCCTGATGTGCCGGGGCAGGGTGGGGTGCCTATCCCGCGAGCAACGTGGCATACACGCGTGTCCGTCATCGTCTACGCGTGGTTCGCGGCGGCAATCGTGGTGGTGCTGCTGCGCGACCACCTCGACGACGCCGTCTGGCTCGCCACGCACCTCATGCTCCTTGGTGCCGTCACCAATGCGATCGTCATCTGGAGCTGGCACTTCACCAGCGCCATCCTGCGCGTGCCCGGGCAGCCCGACCGTGCCGACGAGATCATGCGCCTCGCCGTGCTGAACGCCGGTGTGGGCGGCATCATCATCGGCGCCACTACGGGGTCGGCGTTCATCGTCATCGTCGCCGGCACCTTCGTCGCAGCCGCGATCGCCCTGCTGGCGCGCGCGATCATCGGCGCGATGCGACGTGCGCTCCCAAGCCCGTATGCCTTCACGGCCCATGCCTACGTGGCGGCAACCGCATTGCTGCTGTGCGGCATTGTGCTCGGCGTCGTCATGGAGACCGTGCCCATGGGCGACGTGACGCACGCGCGACTCATGCTCGCGCACGTCGCCTGCAACCTGCTCGGCTGGGTCGGCATCGCGATCCTCGGCACCATCGTGACCCTGTGGCCCACGATGCTGCGCACCCGGATCGCGCCCAACGCCGCCATGCTCGCACGACGCGTGCTCCCGGTGCTCGTCACCAGCGCGGTCGTCGCAGCCGTCGCACTCGCGCTCGACCTCGCGCCACTGGCAGCGGCCGCCCTCACCGCATACGCCGTGGCGTTCATCGTCACCGGCATCCCCATCGCGAGCGTCATGGGCGCCAAGCGGCCGGTGTCGTTCGCGACGCGCAGCGCGCTGCTGGGACTGCTCTGGCTCGCCGGCGCGGTGGTCGCCGTCGCCGTGCAGCTGCTGCGGCTCGGGGTCGACGCGCTCGCCGCACATGGTGGGGGCGTCATCATCGCGGCGGTCGGGGGCGTGCTGCAGGTGCTCATCGGCTGTATGGCCTACCTGCTGCCGGCCATGGCAGCCGGCGGGCCAGCGCGGGTGCGCTGGCGCAATGACCGAGCCGACGCGGGCAGCCTCGCCCGGCTGGCCCTCGCGAACGTGGGGCTGGTGCTCGTCCTCGCCGCATCCGTCGGGCAGCGCCCGTTCGGCATCGTGCTCGGGGTCGCCGGGTTCGCGTGGAGTGCCGTCGCCGTGGCGAGCACGCTGCGGTCACCCTCGGATGCCGCCATCGCGCGCGCCGAAGCCCGTCGCCCCAGCGCCCACTGACGCCGTTGCCGTCGTCACCGCCATCTGGTCAGGCGGCAACCTTCCCGCCGCGATCCGCGATGGCCACCGACGCGAGTGAGCCGACGAGGCCGACGACGATGAGCAGGCCCATGCTCGTCAGGTCGGGCCAGGCCTGGTACGGGTGCCCGAAGGCGCTGAACACCGAGAGCCGATTGAGCCAGTCGGGCCAGTGCAGCACCTGCACGAACCATCCCAATGTGTAGGCGCCGACGACGTAGACGATGATCCCGGTGGTGGCCGCCGTGGCGCGCGTCCAGCTCACCAGGGTGGCGGCAAGCGCAGCGCCAGCCCAGCCGATGCACAGCGACATGACGGTGGTGCGCACGAGGCCGGCGCCATCCCATGGCACACCGTTCACGGTGGCCACCACCATCACGGTCACGACCCAGGCGAGCACGATCGCCCCCACCCCGATGAGCGCCATCGCGAACCGCGCACGCATGAGGCCACCCCAGGTGAGCGGGGTGGCGAGCAGGGACTCGAGGCGACCGTCGCGCAGGTCGGCCACCCAGCCGTTCGCGAGCGAGGCCGTGTACGCGATCACGATCGCGGCCACGAGATCGCATCCATAGGACGTGTACAGGAATCCGATGTCGCTCGTGCCGGAACCGCCGAGGAAGGCCTTCATGAAGGCCGAGGCGTTCCAGGCGTCGACGACGGTGGCCTGCAGGCCTGTCCACAGCAGCGCGAAGGCGGCGGTGGCAGGCACCCACGCCATGAGCGCCGCACGATGGCGCAGCAGTGCACCGGACCACAGGTGCCGCAGGGCGGCCCGCTGGATGCGTGGGTGCGTGTGCCGCAGCCGGATCCACCCGCGGTGCGCCGGGACGGCGCCGAGGTCACGGCGTTGGAGCGCCTGTGCCGCCGCGCCCACGCCGGCGACGGCCATGGCGAGTAGCACGAGCATCGCGGGCGCGCTCCAGCCCACGCCCGGCACGAGCGCACGGGAGGAGTTCGCCCAATGGAACGGCGAGACGAAGCGCACCACACCGACCGGGCCGATGTTCTCCCATTCGTTCGTGAGGACGTACAGCGTGATGAGCGTGACGACGGCGGTCCCCATGGCGCCCCGTGCCGATGGCACCCACTGTGCGATCGCGAGCCCGAGCGCGTAGGCCGCCAGGGCGCAGAGCCCGACGGCCGTCATGGCGAGCAGGGCGCCGCCGGTGTCCGGTTCGCCGACGAACGCGAGCGAGGCCGCGACGGTGATCGCGAGCCCGACGACGATGAGCGCGAGTGACGCGAGGTCGCCGACGGCCCGATCCCGCAGGAGGCCGAGCCGCGTCCGTCCGCTCGTGAGGATCACGTCGAGCGAGCCGCGTGCCTCCAACTCTCGGATCGCGTGCACGCCCTGCACCGTGGCGTACAGCGCGAGGAAGCCCTGGAACAGCATGATGTTGTGGTACGTCAGGTAGCCGCCGAGGGTGTCGAGTCGATCAGCGGGCCAGCGCAGCGGCCGCATGAGCTCCGCCGCGCCACGCACCGAGGCGGCGAGCCCCTCCCCGCCGCCCGGGTAGTCGGCCATCTCGGTGTGCAGCGCGTAGGTCTCGAAGAGGTTGAGCAGGCCACCGCCTGCGATCCAGGCGATGATGCCCATGCGATGCTCGCGCACCGTGTCCCGTGCGAGCGTGCGGTGCGACCCTGCCTCACCGCGACCTGAACTGGGCAAGGAACACCTCCTCGAGCGTGAGCTCGCGGCTGTCGAGCTCGATGGCGCCGTGCCGGGCCAGCCAGCCGAGCAGCGGGGTGATGTCACCGCGCACGGTGCAGGCGTAGGTGTCGCGGTGGACGGACACCTCCTCCACACCGGGCACCGCCGCGAAGTCGGCGGGCATCGGCTGGTCCGGGATGATCGCGGTCACGCGATGCGCGCGCAGTTCCCGCAGATCCGCGAGCGTGCCGACGCGCACCATGCGACCGTCCCGGATCAGGCCGATGCGGTCGCACACCACCTCCACCTCCGCGAGGACGTGGGACGACAGCAGGCAGGTGGCGCCGGCCGCGACCGCCTCCGCGATGAGTGCCCGCACCTCCCGCTGCATGAGCGGGTCGAGGCCGAGGGTGGGTTCATCCAGGATGAGCAGGTCCGGCCGGTGCATGAACGCGGCCACCAGCCCCACCTTCTGCTTGTTGCCGTGCGAGAGCTCGCGGTATGGGCGATGGACATCGAGTCGCAGCCGATCGATGAGGCCGGCAAGCCAGGCCTCCTCGACGCCGCCGCGCAACCCGGCAAGCAGGCCGAGGACGTGTGCGGCCGTCACGCCGGGCCACTGCGGCAACTCGCCGGGGAGGTAGCCGATCCAGCCGCGCACCGTGCTGCCCTCGCGTCGCACATCGTGGCCGAAGACATTGATCGATCCGTGGTCCGGACGGATGAGGTCCATGATGAGTCGCAGGGTTGTCGTCTTGCCCGCGCCGTTGGTGCCGATGAAGCCGAACACCTCCCCGGTGTGCACGGTGAGGTCGAGGTCGAAGACGCCGTGGTGCTCGCCGTAGTCCTTCGTGACGCCGGTGCACACGATGGCGTCGGCCGGTGCCGACAGGGACGGCTGCCCGGGCGATGCCACCGGCACGTCGACCATCGACACCCGGGTGCGGGATTCCTGCTGTGTCGCCATGTGCTCCTCCAAGATCCATGGCGAGTATCACGCCGGGCCTCGCGGGGGGACCCACCGGTCGTCGATCGTGAGCAACCCGTGAGTGACGGCACCGCTCGTCGCGCCTGACGCGGCCATGACACAGCGCAACCAGCGCCCGCACGAGCACTGCGTAGCGTGCCGGCGACACCGTGGAGGTTGGGATGCGCGTGAGCGTCCGGCACGACGTCGCACCCGAGGGCCTACGGCATGCACTCGAATCGGTGCGCGTGCTGCTCGTGCGCGTGGGTGCCACCTTCGGCGCCTGGCCACGACCGGTGCGGGTGCTCGTGCTGTTCGCTGTGCTGCTCGTGCAGACCGGCGTGGACTTCGAGACGCAGAACACCACCACCTCGTACCTGCCGGCGTCCCAGGCGCTGCCGCGCCCGATCGGCTTCTACAGCGTCTCGCTCGGCAACCTGCTCATCGCCGATCTGCTGCGCGTGCACACCGTCACCGGCTGGATGGCACTGCATCTGGTGCTCACGGCCGCCGTGCTGCTCGCGACCCTCACTGCGGTGGATCGACGAGCTCGCGGGGGCGCCCTGGCACTCGTCCTCGCGGCCTCGCCCGCGACGACGCTGCTGCTCCTGCACATCGGCCGCTATGACCCCATCACGTACCTGGGCGCGGTCCTCCTGGTGCTTGCCGGCAGCGATCGGGCGGCCATCTTCGGCGCCGTCATCATGGCCCTCGGCAACCCGGAGCAGGCGGTGCTCGCGGCGCTCGCCCTGCTCGCCCTCACGCACGCACCGCAGTTCCGGCAGTGGCGCCACCGGGCGCGCACGGCCACGATCGCGGTCGTCGTCGCCTATGTGCTGGGGGAGGCGTGGATGCTCGGGTACGGCGTGACCG
>JAKALQ010000110.1 GCA_021824095.1 Actinomycetes bacterium | reverse complement strand
CCTGGCGCAGGTGCCCATCACGGTGTACCCGACGCCGCATGCGACGCCCCTTGGGGCGGTGGCGCTCGCGCGTGCCGCCCTTGATCCGTCACGCAGCCTCGCGGACGCCATCGTCCGGTGGCAGCCAGAGCGCGTCGTCATGCCGCAGTGGTCTGCCGACCGTGCCTCCGGCTTCCGGGCGGCCTGGGACGCCGAGGTCGCACTGGCAGGTGGCGCATGAGCGTCGTCGCTGATGTCGCCATCATCGGCGCCGGGCTCATCGGTGCCGCCATCGCGCGGGAGCTCGCGGGGCAAGACCTCGACATCGTGCTCATTGAGGCCCGCAACGATGTGGGCGACGGCACGAGCAAGGCCAACACGGCCATCCTGCACACCGGCTTCGACGCCACCCCCGGCACACTCGAGGCGCGCCTCGTGCGTCGCGGCTATGCCCTGTGGCAGGAGTACGCAGCCCGCACGGGCGTGCCCGTCGAGCGCACCGGCGCCCTGCTCGTCGCGTGGGACGAGGAGCAGCAGGCGGCACTCCCGACGCTGCAGGCGAAGGCCGAGGCCAACGGCTACCTCGCCACACGCATCGTCGACGCGGGCACCGTCTACGCGATGGTGCCGGACCTTGGCCCCGGTGCCCTTGCCGGCCTCACGGTGCCGGATGAGTCGATCATGTGCTCGTGGTCCGCGGCCATCGCGATGGCCACCGAGGCGGTGCTGCGCGGGGTGCGGCTCGAGCTTGAGTGCCGCGTCGATGGCGCCACCGTCCTCGCCGACCACACCGTGCTCCACACGTCGCGGGGCGACATCGCCACACGGTGGGTGGTGAACGCCGCCGGGCTCGCCGGCGACACCGTCGATGCCCTGTTCGGCCACGACCGCTTCCACCTGCACCCGCGACGCGGCGAGCTCCTCGTGTTCGACAAGCTGGCCCGCCCGAAGGCGCCCGTCATCGTGCTGCCGGTGCCGAGCAAGGTGGGCAAGGGCGTACTTGTGAGCCCCACCATCTACGGCAACGTCATGCTCGGCCCCACCGCCGACGACATCGAGGACCGCGCCGCCACCGGCACGACGGAGGCCGGGTTCGCCTTCCTCCTCGAACGGGGTCGGCGCATCATGCCGTCGCTCCTCGACGAGGAGGTGACCACCGCCTACGCGGGCCTGCGGGCCGCGCACGATCGGGACGACTTCGTGATCGAGGCGGACGCGGCCCAGCGCTACGTCGTCGCCGGCTGCATCCGCTCGACGGGCCTCACCGCGTCACTCGCGGTCGGGGAGGAGGTGCTCGAGCGCATGCGGGCCGCCGGGTTCACCTGCACGCCTCGCGCGGTGCTGCCGGAACCGCCGCAGGTGCCGAACCTCGGCGAGGCCGGACTGCGCCCCTACGAGGACGAGGCCCGCATCGCCGCCGACCCCGCCTATGGCGAGATCGTGTGCTTCTGCGAGCGCGTCACCGCCGGCGAGATCCGCGACGCCCTCGACGCCACCATCCCGGCACGTGACCTCGGGGGACTGCGTCGCCGCACCCGCGCCCAGAACGGGCGCTGCCAGGGCTTCTTCTGCGGTGCTGCCGTGCGCGCCGCACTCGAGGGCCGGGGGGCACGATGAACCGCGAGCCCGTCGTCATCATCGGTGCCGGCCCGTCCGGGCTGGCGGCGGCGGCTGCACTGGCGCCGCACACGCCCGTCCTCGTCCTGGAGCGTGAGGCGCAGGCCGGGGGCATCCCGCGTCACTGCGCCCACCAGGGCTTCGGCCTGCGCGACCTCCACCGCTCGCTGTCGGGCCCGGCCTACGCGCAGCGGCTCGTCAGGGCGGCCCTGGACGCGGGCGTCCGCATCGAGACCCGCACCATGGTCACCGGGTGGGCATCGGCCGACGCACTCGAGGTGACGGGCCCGGGCGGCCGGCGCACCGTGAGCGCAGATGCCATCGTGCTCGCAACCGGCGCCCGCGAGCGCGCCCGCGCTGCACGGCGCATCCCCGGTGATCGCCCCGCCGGCGTGTACACCACCGGGCAACTGCAGCAGGCGGTGCACCTGCACCACCAGGGTGTCGGCACCCGGGCCGTCATCGTCGGTGCCGAGGCCGTGAGCTGGTCGGCGGTGCTCACGCTGCGCGAGGCCGGTTGCGCGGTGGTCGGCCTCGTCACGCGCCACGAACGCCCGGACGCCTACGCGCCCATGGCGCGCCTGGGCTCACTCGCCCTGCACGTCGGGGTGCGCACGAGCACCGAGGTCACCGCGGTGCTTGGGCACGGTCGGGTCACCGGGGTCGAGGTCGCGGATCGCCGCACCGGCGCTCGCGAGGTCATCGCCTGCGACACCGTGGTGTTCACCGGCGACTGGATCCCCGACCACGAGCTGGCCCGGCTCGCGGGGCTCATGATGGATGCCGGCACCCGCGGTCCCGCCGTCGACACGGCACTGCGCACCTCGCAGCCACACGTGTTCGCTGTCGGCAACCTCGTGCACCCGGTCGACACCGCCGACGTCGCAGCCCTCGACGGGCGCCATGTCGTGCATGCGGTGCGCACCCGCCTGGCCGGGCTCGCACCTCTCGCGGCACCCGTGCCGATCGTGGCGGAGGCACCGTTCACCTGGGTGGCACCGTCCCTCATGCGGCCCGGCGACATCGCGCCGGCACGCGGGCGGCTGCTCCTGTGGAGTGACGCCCTCGTGCCCGTCCCACGGGTGGTGGTGCGCCAGGACGGACGGGTGCTCGCGCGGCAGCGGCTGCCCTGGCCGGCCGCACCCGGGCGGGTGTTCCGGGTGCCGTGGTCGATGCTCGGCGCCGTGCGCGGTGATGGCGGGCCGGTGTCCGTCAGCCTCGGCTGAGTTCGGCAGCGGGCTGTGATTCTGGTGCATAAATAGACGCCCAGATCGCTCGCGCTCTTTTCGAGCGACTGCAAACAGGGGATCACAGTTGGGCTGCCAACACACGCAGGACACGCCGAACGGCCCCGGGAAAGCGTGGTCAAGTGCTGGCGCAGCCCGTGACCACTGACACTGTCAGTGCTGATGGGTACCGTTTAGGAGCCAACCAGTGCAAGGCCGCGCCGATAGGCACTAAGCGGTTCAGCCATTGAGTTCGGCTAAACTCGGCACGCCGTGACATGCGAGAGGGGGCTTGAAATGGGTACGCATACAGCGCTTGACGTTGCCACTTGGTTCCTTGCCTGGGCGGAAGGCGAAGACGCACCCGTCAGCAACCTGAAGCTTCAGAAGCTCCTCTACTACGCACAGGGCCACCACCTCGCGGCCAATCACAACGTCCTGTTCGACGATCGGATTGAGGCGTGGGCTCACGGTCCTGTTGTGCCCGCCGTGTACCACGAGTTCAAGCGCTGTGGCTCTGGGCCCATCTTGTTCGATGACCGGATGGCTGCGGAGTTCGACTGGGACGACTACCGCGACGTCGAGAAGTTGCTTATCCGCGTCTGGAACACGTACGCGCCATACGATGCCTGGGCGCTGCGCAACCGTACGCATGCTGAAACTCCGTGGATCGAAGCGTTCAGCCCCGATGAGCGCCGCATCGAGATCACGAAGGATTCACTCGAGGCCTTCTTCGCCGATAAGTAATGGCAGGCCGCAAGTTCCGTGGCAGCAAGCCACAGGCGAACACCGACACGTTTGCCACACGTGAATCGAAGCAAGCGGATGGCTATCCGCACCTGAGCCTGTCCAAGTCCCAGCCGGGTTACGGAGTCGAGGAACTCACGGAGCGCCAGCGTTCGGAGTTCCTCCTCAAGTGGAGCAAGCGCTCCAAGTGCACCTGGCAGGAACTCCTTTCGCATCCCAAGCACGGCCTGGGATTCGAGCAGCTGCCGCAACACAAGCTCAAGCGGTCCGCACCAGAACACCTTCAAGCGGAGAAGTACATGGTCTTCCGGCACGACGGGAACCTCCCGCTCGTGGGCTACAAGATCGGCGACGTCTTCTACCTGCTCTGGGCAGAAGCCCGGTACGGAGACGTGTACGACCACTGAGCGGTCGCGGACCGCTTCAGCGGATCAGCAGTGCCAGGCCTCGTGGCTGAGCATGGAGGCGTCAAGGCGTGCCTGTCGGTCTCGCCAGTTTGGGAGCCAACGGTCCATCTGGGCGATCCAGGCTTCACCGTGACCGCGAGTGTGGAAGTGCCCCAGCTCGTGCACGACGAGGAGTTCGATGGACTCGAGTGGTTGGCGGGCTACCTCGGTGTTCATGGTGAGGCGCCCCGTGTGCTCGTTGACCGTGGCCCAGCGGGTTCGCATGCGCCGCAGGTGAAGGCTCACCGGTTGGGTGAGCCCCATTGTGGTCGCCCACTTGTCGAGCAGCGGCTGCGTCGCCTCTGCGAGCTGTTGGCGGACCCAGCGATCCATGAGCTGGCGGCGGTACTCGAGTGTGGACCCTTCGGGTACCGACATGACGAGGGTGGCTTTGCCTTTCGTGGTGATACTGCCGTGCCCTGCGACTGCATCAACTCGCAGTCGGTAGCGGCGACCGAACAGGTAGTGGCTCTCGCCGGACACGTACTCGCGGGGTGTCTGCCTGGGCGTGTGCTGATAGCGGGTCCTCTGTCGGACTACCCATGCCCACCTGGATACGACAGCTGCTCGCACCGCATCATCCGGCATGGATGCGGGTACGGCGACGCGGACGCGGCCTTGCGGCGGGTACACGCCCAGGTGCAGGTTCTTGATGTCTTTGCGGACGACCTCGACGGGGACGCCACGAACGGTGAGTTGGTTAGCGGGCGTCACTTTGCGCGGCCACCAGTTCCATCATTCGTTCGGAC
>JAKALQ010000025.1 GCA_021824095.1 Actinomycetes bacterium | reverse complement strand
GAACTGCCACGGATCATCGTGGTCGAGCTCCAGTCCATCCCAGGCCGCGAACAGGTCGTAGCGGTTGCGCAGCGGCGTCCAGTCCGACGCCACCGACCGGATCTCGCCCAGGAACGGCGCCGCGAGGTCGAGCACCGCACGCCAGGGCAGGTCATCGGGTACGCAGACGCCACGGTCGGGGTTGTCGATCATCCACTGCGTGCAGGCGAGCACGGACGCTGCCACCTGCAGGGTCGTCGCGCTCTGGTGTGGCACGAGCGACCGGGCCTCATCGATGGAGAGGATCGTGCCCGTCCACCATGCCGTGAGCGGATGGCCCATGAGCAGCACGCCGAGGCGATCCTCACCCGACGTGATCTCGTCATTGAGGATCCGCTCGCGTGCGGGATAGGCCCAGTTGTTGGCCTGCAGTTCACGCATCGATGCGATGGCCGAGTCACTCGGGCAGTAGGCATAGTGGCAGGTGGGTCGGTAGACCTCGTTGCCCGCCGCATCGCGGACCGTGAGGTGCGCGGGGATGGTGTACGCCTCACCGTGGCGGATCACCATGCCGTTGATCTCCCAGTCCGGCACCCATGAGCGGACCCACACGGACGCCCCGGGTTGGGCGAGGCAGATCTGCGTCTCGGACGTCTCGTGCCGAATGCCCTTGCGCGGCAAGCGCTTCTCGTGCGTGCCCCAGCCGAGTTCCGCGGGTGCGATGCCCTCCTCATGGAAGCCTGCGACGCTCCACGTGTTCACGAACTCACCCACCTGCTTGGGCTGGTCCGTGATCTGCGTGTCGCGCTCGGAGATGTGGATGACCTTCACGCCCAGATGCATGGCGAGGCGGGGGAAGTCCTCTGCCTCGAGCGCTGTCCGCACCGCCGCCGTCGCATCGCCGAGCAGGCCCTCCGCAAGACAGCGGGTGGCGATGTCGACCAGCGCCTGCTTCACGAAGTGCGAGACAAGGCCCGGGTTGGCGCCGTGTTCGACGACCGCGGTGGGACCCGGTTCGGCCCACGAGCGGGCCAGCGCCTGCAGGCGCTGGTGGCGGACGAGCAGCGTGCGCTCGCGCGGGTGCCGGGCATCAGCGGCGTCGTAGGGATCCCATTCCTCGACCGAGGTGTTGAGGTAGAGCACGCCGTGGTCATGGCACCAACCGATGATGGTGTTGGCGTCGATGTTCCAGGCCAGGTCGATGAGCACATCACCGGCGCCCACGTACTGGGCGAGGAGGTCCGGGAGGTTGTCACGGGTGACGGTGTCGCGCACGACATGGGCACCTCGGGCGATGGCGTCCTCGAATCGATGTCGCACGTCGCGACCATCGAGGACGGTGAGCTGCTGTGGCGAAGCCACCACATGATCGAGCAGCAGGGGAACGGAACATTGCGAAACGGAACCACCGCCGAGAACCAGGACTCGACCCGTGAAGCTTCCTGCCAATTCGAACCTCTTCCGCGGCCTTGTCTGCGCCGCGGGGGAAGTGTAGGCGCGTTCCGTCAGCCCCCGAGCCCGAGCAGGCGCAGGAAGGCGTACATCACGGCAGCGACGATGGCAGCAGCGGGCAGTGTGAGCACCCAGGCGCCCACGATGTTGCCGACGACGCCCCAGCGCACCCACTTGCGACCCCGCGTGGCTCCAGCACCGAGGATGGAGGCGGTGATGGCGTGGGTCGTCGAGATGGGGGCCGCGTAGCGCAGGGCCATGACGTACAGCACGAGTGACGCGACACCCTGCGAGCCGGTGCTGCGGATGGGGTCCATCTCGATCATCTTGGAACCGAGCGTCTTCATGATGCGCCAGCCGCCGGCGTAGGTGCCGAACGCGATCGCCGTCGCACAGGCGATCTTCACCCAGTCGGGCACGGTGCCACCCGTGTCGTACCCGCCGACGACGAGGGCGAGCGTGATGACGCCCATGCTCTTCTGCGCGTCCTGCAGGCCGTGCCCGAGCGACATGGCCCCCGCAGCCAGCACCTGTGCGCCGCGGAAGGTGCCGTTGATGCGGGAACGCCTGGCGTTGCGGAAGATCCACTGCAGCGCGAGCACGGCACCGAACGAGAGGGTGAACCCGACGATCGGCGAGATGACCATGGGGATGACCACCTTCTGCGTCACACCGTCCCAGTGCACCACCTGTGCGGCGGCGATGGCGGAGCCCACGAGGCCACCGATGAGGGCGTGGCTCGACGAGGACGGAAGCCCCAACCACCAGGTGATGAGGTTCCATGTGATGGCACCGAAGAGCGCCGCCATGACGACGACGAGCCCGTGGTCGTCTTGCGTGACATCGATGATGCCCTTGCCCACCGTCGCGGCAACGCTGGTGCTGATGAAGGCGCCAGCAAGGTTGCCGATGGCAGCCATGGCGAGCGCGGCTCGCGGACGCAATGCCTTCGTGGTGATCGAGGTGGCGATGGCATTCGCCGCGTCATGGAAGCCGTTCGTGTAGTCGAACGCGATCGCGACGACGACGATGACCGCGACGAGGATGAACGTCGAGGGCACGGATCACGACTCCTTGAGCGCGATCGTGCGGATGATGCGGGCGACATCCGCCATGTCGTCGAGCGATTCCTCCATCTTGTCGAGGACGCCCTGGTAGCGCAGCACATCCATGGCCTTGTAGCTGCCGTCGAACATCTTCGCCGTGAGGCGCCGGTGCAGGCGGTCACCGTCATCCTCGATGCGGGCGGCCTCGACCCAGTAGAAGTCGAGCTCCTTGAGCGAGCGCAGTCGCTGCATGCTGGACGCGGTGAGCTCGGCTAGGCGACGCACGGCGTCGGCAACGTCCTCAGTGCCCTCGATGAAGGTGCCGATGTTGTGCAGCACGGCCAGATCCGAGGCGGCCTCGATGGCGTCAACCGAATCGTCGAGGGCGTTCGCCAGGGCCTGCAGGTCACCACGGTCGTACGGAGTGACGAACATGTCGTCCACACGCGTGACGATCTTGATGAGCAGGTCATCGGCCTCCTGCTCGAGCGCGGCCACCTGCCCGGAGATGGCCAGGCGCTCGTCCTGTGGCGCCTTCACGAGCGCCTCAAGGGCGCGGGCTGCTGCGGCCAGCCGCTCGGCGAGCGATGTGTACAGGTCGAAGAGGACACTGTCTTTGGGCGTGAGTGCCACGGTGGGGCTCCTGCAGGTGATGCGGACAACACGAGCCTAGGATCCGGCTTACGCGCTGTTCACCCGCGAAGGTCCCGATGGGCGCTGTTCACCGGATGTTCACCTGTCGTCGCGGCATAGGCTCGTGGCAGTTGCGTGTCGAGGAGGCACCGTGGCGGAGAAGAAGCTCAACATCGGGTCGCATGACCTTCCCGTGTCCGATCGGCTCACCGAGTTCATGATGACCGGCTGGGCCGACACCGAGTACACCGACGTCAGGCCCAATCGCAGTGCGCCCTTCGCGGCCGCACGTCGGGAACGCCTGTCCGCGGCGTTCCCGGGCCGTCGCATCGTCATCCCGGCGGGCACCTTCCGCGTGCGCGTGAACGACTCCGACTATCGCTTCCGCGCCAGTTCGCCGTACTCCTGGCTCACGGGCATCGGTGCGTCCGAGGCGGTGCCGGACACGGTGCTCGTCCTCGAGCCGACGGCCGACGGCCATGACGCGCACCTGTACCTGCACCCGCGGAGCCCGCGCACCACCGACGAGTTCTTCCGCGATCGTCGCCACGGCGAGTTCTGGGTCGGTCGACGCGTCACGGCGAAGGAGTCCGAGGCACGCAACGGCATCCCCGTACGCCATATCGACGACCTGCCCGACCTGCTTGCGGATGGGACCGCCACCGTGGCGCTCCGCGGCGAGGATCCCGCCGTCGATCGCGCCCTCCCCGCGGCCACGGATGCCGATGTCGAACTCGTGCAGTGGCTCTCCGAGGCCAGGCTCCGCAAGGACGAGTACGAACTGGAGGAGCTGCAGTTCGCCGTCGACGCGACCATCCGCGGCTTCGAGGACGTGGTTCGGGCCCTCCCGGCAGCGATGAAGGAGCCGAACGGCGAGCGCGTCGTCGAGGCCGCCTTCTACGCGCGGGCTCGCCTCGGGGGCAACGAGCCCGGCTACGACACCATCGCGGCGTCCGGTGCCCACGCGTGCGTGCTGCACTGGATCCGCAATGACGGTGCGGTGCGCGACGGCGACCTGTTGCTGCTCGACGCCGGCGTCGAGGTGGACTCGCACTACACGTCCGATGTGACGCGCACGCTGCCAGTGAACGGTCGTTTCACCGATGCCCAGCGGCGCATGTACATGCTCGTCTACGAGGCCCAGCAGGCTGCCATCGCCGCGGTGAAGCCGGGGGCCCGCTTCCGCGACTTCCACCGCGCGGCCATGGAGGTCATCGCGAAGGGGCTTGCCGAATGGGGCGTGCTGCCGATCTCCGGCGAGGAGTCATTGCGCGACGATGTGGGGCTGCACCGACGCTGGACGCTGTGCTCCACCGGCCACATGCTCGGCCTCGACGTGCACGACTGCGCCAAGGCCCGCGCCGAGGAGTACCTCGACGGCGTCCTGCACGTGGGCAACGTGCTCACGATCGAGCCCGGCCTGTACTTCCAGCCGGATGACCTGCTGCTGCCCGAGGAACTGCGGGGCATCGGCATCCGCATCGAGGACGACGTGGTCGTCACCGAGGACGGCTGTCGCCTGCTCACCGAGGCCCTGCCGCGGCACCCGGACGACATCGAGCGCTGGATGGCCCGCATCGTCTGAGACGGTGCGGGGCGCTCGGCGTCAGCCGACCGTCGTGTGGAAGATGGCGCCGACGCCGTAGGTGGCGGCCATCGCCAGGAGGCCGCCGATGATGACGCGCGCCGTGGGCTTCGCCGGGTTCATACCCGAGGCAACACCGCTGAAGGTGCCTGCTGCGCCAAGGCCGAGGAACGTGACGATGAACATCATCTTCACGCGGATGTCCTCCGGTGCGAGCAGCGCGAGGAACGGGATGAAGCCTCCGGTGAGGAAGCTGGCCGCGGATGCGATGGCCGCCTGCACGGGACGCGCGTCGTTGTGCTCGTGACGCCCGAGCTCCTCCCGCAGGTGGGCATCGAGGGCGTCGTGCTCGGTGAGTTCCATCGCTGCCTGCATGGCCGTCTCGCGCGAGAGACCGCGCTGGATGAGCAGCTGCGTGAGCTCCTCGAGTTCGGCCTCGGGATGGCGCGTGAGGTGCTCGCGCTCGAGCGCCTCATCGGCTGCCTCGATGTCGGCCTGCGAGCTCACGCTCACGTACTCACCGACCGCCATGGCGAAGGCACCGGCCGCGATTGCGGCCACACCCGCCGTGGCCACCGTGGCACTCGCCGCACCCGCGGCGGCAACGCCGACCATGGTGGACGAGATCGACACCAGGCCGTCGTTGGCGCCCAGCACCGCGGCGCGCAGCCAGCCACCTCGACCGGCCTTGTGATGTTCGACGTGCAGCGGATCCACGATGTCAACCATGGCAGGCATTCTCCCACGCAACGCGGGTGAAGCGCGTCCGGTACCCTGACGCCACGTCACACGGAGGAGCAGCATGCGCGCACGTCTCGGCATCCTTGCCGTCGCCACCCTCGCCCTCGCCGCTTGCGGGAGCACCGGCAGCTCGGGATCATCCGGCACCACCAGCAGCCAGCCCGCCGCCACGGCATCCGCGAGCGCAGCCGCCGCGAAGGCCGCCTTCGGGGCCCCCTTCGACCTCGGCAGTGGGGTCTCGGTCACGATCTCGAAGCCAGCGGCCTTCACGCCCGGCGCCTACGCCTCGAACTACATGCAGGGACAGGTGGCCAATCTCGTCACCGTGGACGTCGAGAACAAGGGCACCAGCCCGCTCGACATGACGACGGTCATTCTGTCCGCGACCTCCGGCGCCAACTCGTGCAGTGACATCCTCGACGGCGACAACGGCATCAACGGCGCGCCCACCGACCCGGTGGCGGCGGGTGGTCACACCACCTTCAAGTACGGCATTGCCTGCGACGGCAAGGCCGGCGCCCCGCTCGACCTCAACGTGGCCTTCGGCAACAGCAGCGTCGACCTCACGGGCACGCTGGCCTGAGCACATGGTGAGGGCCCCGAGGCAGTTGCCTCGGGGCCCTCACCATGACGTCAACTGTCCGAGCGCTCACTGCTCCGGGAAATGGCAGGCGACAAGCCGATCGGGCTCGATGGCGACCGGCTGCGGCGCCTCGACCCGGCATCGCTCGGTGGCCTTCCAGCAACGGGTGTGGAAGACGCAGCCGCTCGGCGGGTTCATGGGGCTCGGCAGGTCCCCGGACAGCATGATGCGCTCGCGCTTGCGCTCGAGTTGCGGGTCCGGGATCGGCACGGCCGACAGCAGCGCCTTCGTGTAGGGGTGACGCGGGCTGTCGTAGAGCACCGACGTCGACGCCACCTCCATGACCTTGCCCAGGTACATGACGACGACACGGTCCGAGATGTGCTGCACGACCGACAGGTCGTGGGCGATGAACACGTAGGCCAGCCCGAACTCCTGCTGCAGGTCGTCGAGCAGGTTCACCACCTGGGCCTGGATGGAGACGTCCAAGGCTGAGACCGGCTCGTCGGCGACGATGAACTTGGGACGCAGGGCCACGGCACGGGCGATGCCGATGCGCTGCCGCTGGCCGCCGGAGAACTCGTGTGGGTAGCGGTTGTAGTGCTCGGGATTGAGGCCGACGCGCTCCATGAGGTCCTGGACCGCGCGCTTCACGCCGCCGGTGGGGGTGACACCCTGGATCTCGTAGGACGACCCGATGATGCCGCCGATGGTGTGCCTCGGGTTCAGCGACGAGTAGGGGTCCTGGAAGATCATCTGCATCTCGGCACGCAACGGCACCATCTCGCGCGGCGTGAGGCCCGTGATGTCGCGGCCACGGAAGATGATCCGCCCGCCCGTCGGTTCGTAGAGCTTGAGGATGGTGCGGCCGGCCGTGGTCTTGCCACACCCCGACTCACCGACGAGGCCGATGGTCTCACCCTCGTGCACCTCGAGATCGATGCCGTCGACGGCCTTCACCACACCGTGCTGGCGGTTGAACACGCCGCCGGCGACGGTGCTGAAGTGCTTCTGCAGGCCCTCCAGCTTGAGGACGACCTCGCTCATCGCGAACCTCCGGGACGTGCCAGACGCAGGGCTTCGATGGACAGGTGGCAACGACCGAAGTGGCCGGGCTCGACCTCTTCGAGATCCGGCATCTGCCGCTGGCAACGGCCGTCGGTCACCTGGTGCTTGAGGTGGCAGCGGGGCTCGAAGGAGCACCCCTGTGGCATGACGACGAGCGACGGCGGCTGGCCGGGGATGGCGTGGAGGCGCGTGCTCTGCGCGCCGCGATCGACGCGCGGGATCGACTCGAGCAGGCCCATCGTGTACGGCATGACCGGCTCGTAGAAGACCTCGTCGATGCTGCCCTGCTCGACGATGCGGCCGGCGTACATGACGTTCACGCGGTCGGAAAGCTCGGCCACCACACCAAGGTCGTGCGTGATGATGATGAGCGCGGAGTTGAAGTCGCGCTGCAGATCGCGCAGCAGCTGCAGGATCTGCGCCTGCACCGTCACATCGAGTGCGGTGGTCGGCTCATCGGCGATGAGGAGCGCGGGGTTGTTGATGAGCGCCATGGCGATCATCGCGCGCTGGCGCATGCCACCCGAGAACTGGTGCGGGTACTCCTTGGCGCGCTTGTCGGCGCTCGGGATGCCGACCATGTCGATCATCTCGATGGCGCGCTTCCAGGCATCGGACTTGGAGCCGTCGTTGTGCAGCCGCCAGGCCTCCGCGAGCTGATCGCCGATCGTGTAGTACGGATGCAGCGACGACATGGGGTCCTGGAAGATCATCGCCATCTGCTTGCCCCGGAGCTTGCGCACACGCTCCTCGGGGGCGGCGATGACATCGAGCGGACCGTCCTCCAGGTGGAGGATCGCCTGCCCGGAGATCTGGGCCTGGCGCCGGTTGTGCAGGCCCATGACCGCGAGCGTGGACACCGACTTGCCGGATCCCGACTCGCCCACGATCGCGAGCGTCTCGCCGCGGGCCACCGAGAAGGTGACGCCGTTGTTGGCGCGCACAAGGCCGTCGTGGGTCGGGAAGGCGACGTGGAGGTCGCGAACCTCGAGGAAGGGCTGGCTCATGCCACACGCACCCGGGGATCGATGAAGGCGTACAGGAGGTCGACGATGAGGTTCATGACGACGACGAAGGTGGCGGCCAACAGCGTGGTGGCCACGATCGTCGGCAGGTCGTAGTCCTGGAGCACCGCACGCAGCGAGAGCCGGCCGAGACCGGGGAGGTTGAACACCTGCTCCGTGATGATGGCGCCACCGAGGAGGCCGGCGAAGTCGAGGCCGGCCATGGTGACGATCGGGGCGAGAGCGGCACGCAGGGTGTGCTTGCGCAGGATGAGCTTCTCGGGCAGGCCCTTGGCTCGCGCCGTGCGGATGTAGTCCTCGGACGAGGTCTCGATGACGCTGGAGCGCGTGAGTCGCGTGTAGATCGCGGCGTAGGCGAGTGCCAGCGTGATCCACGCGAAGACGAAGTTCTTGAAGAAGGCCACGGGATTGTCGAACGGTGACACCCAACGGCCCATGTCGAGGGGGCTCACGAGGTTGAACTTGATGACGACGAAGAGCAGCATCATGAGGCCGGAGATGAACGTCGGGAGCGAGGTGCCGACGAGCACGAAGCCGGTGGCGAGGCGATCGGGCCAGCGGTGCTTGAAGCGGGCCGCGACGACGCCGAGGGTGAGGCCCATGATGAGCCACAGCACGAGTGCGCCGACCGCGAGGCTGAGCGTCACCGGGAAGGCCTCCTTCACCAGGTCCGTCACGCAGGCGTGGCGGCTGAAGGAGTAGCCGAAGGCAGGTGCAGGGCAGGAGAAGGCCGCCGAGCCCTCACCGTAGGTACGACCCACGAAGAGGCCGCGCACGAAGTTCCAGTACTGCTGCCACAGGGGGATGTCGAGTCCGAGGCGATGTCGATTGGCCTCGATGATGTACGGCTTGCAGTGCACGCCGCAGCTGAGCGCCGCCGGATCCATCGGCAGCACCGAGAAGATCAGGTACACGGACATGCTCACGAGAATGAGGATGACGACCGTGTAGGCAAGGCGACGTGCGATGTACTTCAGCACCCTCAACCCTCCGATTCGAACGTGACGTGGACGATCGTTGGGGGCGGCACGTGGCCGCCCCCAACGATCGTGCGCTGGACTACTTCAGGTACATCTTCGGGAACAGGAAGGTGCCCTGCGGGCCCCACCACTGCACACCGCCGACACCGGAACCGAAGGCGTCAGCAGCCTTCGAGAACATGATGCCGAGGACCCAGTACTGGTCCATTGCGTACTGGGCAGCCTTGTGCCAGAGCACCGACTGCTTCGCACGGTTGGTCTCACCCATGGCCTGATCGACGAGCTTCATGAAGCCCGGGTAGGCCGGATCGTTCCAGTTCTGGCTCAGGTCGAAGCCGCCATTCTTTGCGAAGAGCGGCGGGAGGACCGTCGAGGCGTTCGCCCAGTCGGCACCCCAACCCGAGCGGGTCACGTCACCCTGCTTGGAGGTGTTCATCACGGTCGAGTAGTACTGGCCCGACGGGATGAAGTTGTAGGTCACCACCATGCCGGCAGCCTTCATCGCAGCCGAGATGCTCGGCGTCCACGCCTTGTAGGACGGCGTGTTCGGCAGGTCGACGCTGTAGCCCGTCACCGTGAGCTTCTTGTACACGTCGGGGCACTGCGTCTTGGCCTGGTCAAGCAGCTGCTTGGCGTAGGCCGGGTTGCCGGAGGCCTTCCAGTTCGGATCGTGGATGTTGCCCGTGGTCGGGGCGTAGTCCGGGCCCAGGTTCGGCTTGATGACGTTGTCGCCGGGGACGCCGTAGTACTTCGAACCACCGTTGGCATCGATGATCGCCTGCGTGTTCCACGCGAAGAACAGGGCCTTGCGCGCGGGGAGGCAGTTGATGCTGGCAGCGTTGATCGCCTGGTAGCGGGTGTACGGGTCAAGGACCAGCAGGCCGCGCTTCGCAGTCGACGGGTTGGAGAAGTAGGACGGGACATCCTGCGGCAGCAGGCCGTCGAACGAGACCGCGTTCGGGATCGAGTCCGTCTTCATGATCTGGTCGATGACGTCGGGCTGGATGCCGAAGCGCACCTCGATGCTGTTCGGGTACGGGGTGCGGATCGGGTCCGACTTCGCGTTCCACTTCGGGTTGCGCACGAGGGTGAGCGAGTCACCGATCTTGTACGCGGAGATCTTGTAGGGGCCCGACGAGAACGGACGGAGGTCGTACTTCTCACCCGTGTCCTTCGACTTCTTCACCGGCGACATGGCCGGGTAGGTGCCGAAGTAGTTGAAGTCCGCCACCGACTTGTTCAGGTGGACCGTCAGGGTGTTGCCCTTGCACTGCACGGCCTTGTCATACAGGGCCTGCTCTGCCTTGGTCGCCTTGTACGGGCCGGGGTACTTCGACGAGCCGTCCGCGTTCTGCGGGATGTTGAAGTACTGGATGGCGTACGTCGGGCCGTCGGGCAGGACATCCTGCGCGAACGAGCGGGAGATGCCGTACTTCACATCGGCGCAGGTGATCGGCGAACCGTCCTCCCACGTGATGCCCGGGCGCAGCGTCCAGCTCCACGTCTTGGCGTGGTTGCTCGGGACACCCGTGTTCGTGGCGAGGTCGGGCGTCAGCTGGTACCCGGCGTTGCCTGCGGAGTACTTGTACGCAACGAGCGTGCGGAACAGGTACGTGTTCAGGAACGCGATGTCACGACCGGTGTACACACGGGTCGGATCGAGGTGGTCCAGCTGCTGCTGCTGCGTCACGAAGATGAGCGTGCCGCCCGACTTGGATGCAGCACTCGCTGCTGGGGTTGCCGCCGCCGAGATGGTGGCCACGAGCACGGCGCTCGTTGCCACTCCGGCGAGGATGCGGCGACCCTTCGAGGTCACGGACATTCGTCCTCCTTCTCATGTCCAGACGGGCGGTGCCCGTCAATTCCCACCATGTGCCGCGACGCCCCTCGGCTGCCGCGACATCCCCGGTGGGTGGGGGACTTCCGCATCGCTGCGGAAACTTGTGGTTGGTGCTAGCGGTCCGCCTTGGGGTCGAGGGCGTCGCGGATGGCGTCACCGAGCACGTTGAGGGCCAGCACGATGACGATGAGCATGAGCGCGGGGATCATGAGGTAGGCAGGATCCTCCTGCCAGTAGTTGATGCTGTCGGAGAGCACGATGCCCCACGTGCTGGCCGGCGGCTGCACGCCGACACCCAGGTAGGAGAACACCGCCTCGGCGGCGAGGTAGCTCGGCAACATGAGGCTGAGGTACACGATGGTCGGCGACCACAGGTTCGGCATGAGCTCACGGAAGAGGATGCGGCGGGTGCTGGCACCCAGCGACCTGGCGGCCATGACGAAGTCGCGCTCGCGCAGCGACAGCACCTGGCTGCGGATGATGCGTGCGAAGGCCGGCCAACCGAACACGGAGAAGAAGAGGATCAGCACGACGATGCGGGCCGTGTTGCCGTGGGCGATGCCCGTGGCCTCCACGCGCTGCACCAGCGGGAGGCTGAGCGCGACGATGAAGAAGGTCTGCGGGAAGGACAGCAGGAAGTCCGAGAAGCGGCCGATCGTGGCGTCCACCCAGCCACCGAAGTAGCCGACCGTCGTACCGATGACGAGGCCGAGGCCGATGGTGGCGACGCCCGCGATGATCGCGAGGGTGAAGGAGATGCGGCTGCCGTACAGGAGCATGGCGAACACGTCGCGCCCTGCCTGCGGCTCGATGCCGAAGGGGTGGGCCCAGCTGATGCCACTGCCGCCAACGGGCATGCCGTAGGGGGTGAGCTGGTCGACGTAGGGCTTCTCGGGGTCGAGGTGCCACAGGCCCGTGATGATGGGGGCGCCGAAGGCGGCGATGATGAACAGGAGCGTCACGACGGCGGCAATCAGACCGGCCTTGTTGCGCTTGAAGCGCTCCCACGCCAGCTGGTTGGGCGTCCGTGAGACGAGCTCCTGGACCGGTGCGTCATTCACGGCCACATCGGCAGACACGCATGCTCCATTCGCATCGACATCGTTGTCGTCCCTGGCAGGGTTGCGGACGACAACCTATGCCTGTCGGACATTCCGAACAATTCGTGAACGACCCTAAAGGGGAACTGTTACCCACAAGTTGCGCGGGTACGCCGAGCGGTGTCCGGCCCCGGCTGAGCGGCCGGGTCCTTGGTCATGGGACGCGGTCCCTTACGCCGTCGTTATCCGCGATGTCGTCACACGCGCACCCGCTCCCCCGGCTTCGGCACGACGGCGCAGACGTCGAGTTCGGCGCGAACGCGGTCGGCGAAGGCCGTGGACGACCCGACCTCGCCGTGGATGACGAACACGTTGTCCGGCACCGACCCGGCGGAGCGCAGCCAGGCGAGCAGCTCCTCGGCATCCCCGTGGACCGAGAACACCGGCACGCTCACGACCTCGGCCCGCACCTTCACGTACTGCCCGTGGATCTTCAGTTGCTCGGCGCCCTCCGCGAGGGCACGTCCGTGAGTGCCGAAGGCCTGGAAGCCGACGAGGACGACGGTGTTGCGGGGATCGGGCAGCAGCGCCTTCAGATGGTGCACGACGCGACCGCCGGAGGCCATGCCGGAGGCCGAGATGATGATTTTCGCCCCCGGCCGGTCGAGGTCCATGGACTCCTGGGGGGTGCGCGCCTCATGGAGGTCATCGAGGTCGAGGATGCCGACACCCTCCGCGAGCACCTCGGACCGGAACTCCGGCTCCCCCGCCGCGATGGCCCGGGTGTACACGGAGAGCGTGGCGAGGGCCATGGGGCTGTCGACCCACACGGGAACGGCAGGGATGCGCTGCTGGTCGCGGAGGTCCTTGAGCGCCTTCAACAGCACCTCGGTGCGGTCGACGGCGAAGGCGGGGATGACGACGGTGCCGCCCCGCCGGATCGTCTCGCGGATCGTGCGCGCGAGGTCCTCGAGGCCCGTGGTGACGTCCTCATGGACGCGGTCGCCGTAGGTGGACTCGATGACGACCGCATCGGCGTCCGCCGGTGGCGGCGGGGGGACGAGCAGGGGGTGGGAGGGGCGGCCGAGGTCGCCGCTGAAGACGACGGTTCGGGGGCGATCGCCGTCCTCGCGCAGGCGCAACACGGACGAGCCGAGGATGTGCCCGCCGGGCTCGAACTCCGCCATCACCCCATCGACGGCAGCGAAGTCCTCGTGGAAGGGACGTGGCCGCAGCAGTTGGATGGCCCGCTCCGCATCATTCGTGTCGTAGAGGGGACGCGGGTTGGCATGCCGCGAGAAGCCCTTGCGGCGGGCCCAGGCCGCGTCCTCCTCCTGCAGGTGCGCACTGTCACGCAGCACGATGGCGACGAGGTCGGCCGTCGCCGGTGTGCAGTAGACCGGTCCCACGAAGCCGTCGCGCACGAGGGCCGGCAGGTAGCCGCAGTGGTCGAGGTGCGCATGTGTGAGCAGCACGGCGTCGATGCGCTGGGGATCGACCGGGAAGGGCTCCCAGTTGCGGGCCCGATCGTCACTCGTCCCCTGGAAGAGGCCGCAGTCGACGAGCAGCCGGTGCCCGTCCGACTCGATGAGGGTCTTGGAGCCCGTGACGGTGCCGGCGCCGCCGATGAAGGTGAGGAACATGCTCCCGTTGTAGCACCGTCATCCTGTGGACGGCAGGGCCTTCCTCGTCACGTGTGGGTGCTGCGCCACTCGGCGGCGAGGGCGAGGAAGCGCTCGTCTGCTCGCTCGTCGCCGACCGTCACGCGCACGCCGTCGGTGCCGTACGGGCGCACGGTGAGGCCCTCGACCTCGCAGTGGGCGGCGAAGTCCTGGGACTGGGCGCCAAGGGCCAGCCACACGAAGTTGGCCTGGCTGTCGGGCACCGCCCACCCCTGCGAACGAAGCGTCGCGGTGACTCGCGTGCGGGCCTCCACGATGCGGGCGACACGGGCCCGCAGCTCGTCCTCCACCTCGAGGGCGGCGAGGGCGGCGGCCTGGGCCACGGTGCCCACACCGAAGGGGACGGCGCAGGTGCGGAGCGCGGCGGCCACCTCGTCCGGTGCGATCGCGTACCCGATGCGCAGGCCGGCGAGGCCGTAGGCCTTCGAGAAGGTGCGGAGGACCGCCACGTTGGGGCGGGTGCGGAGGATGTCGAGACCGTCGGGCACCGCGGGGTCGGTGACGAACTCCACGTAGGCCTCGTCGAGCACGACGAGCACGTCCTCGGGGATCCGGTCAAGGAAGGCGCTGAGCTCTTCGCCCCGCGCCGCGACCCCGGTGGGGTTGTTGGGCTGGCAGACGAGGACGAGGCGTGTGCGGGGATTCACGGCCGCTGCCATGGCGTCGAGGT
Organism: Actinomycetes bacterium; assembly: GCA_021824095.1. Taxonomy (GTDB): domain Bacteria; phylum Actinomycetota; class Actinomycetes; order S36-B12; family UBA5976; genus JAKALQ01. The sequence continues at coordinate 7,537 of JAKALQ010000025.1, read as the reverse complement.
TGTGGGACGCGTCGGCCCGGAGCGGCACGGGCACGGACCGCGCCCCGTTCACGGCCGCGACGATGGGGTAGGCCTCGAAGGAGCGCCAGGCGTGGATGACCTCGTCGCCCTGATCGCACATGGCCTGGACGAACTGCTGGAGCAACCCGACCGAGCCCGTGCCGGACGCCACCTGCGAGACGGCCACGCCCAGACGATCGGCGAGCGCCGAGTGCAAGGCCGTGACGGCCATGTCCGGGTAGCGGTTCATGGTGCGGACCGCCCGCTCGGCCGCCTCGACGATGTGCGGCAGTGGCGCGTAGGGGTTCTCGTTGCTCGAGCTCTTGAAGCTCTCAACACCCGGTCGCACTGCCGGGGGCCGTCCCGGCACGTAGGAGGGGATGCCGGCAAGCGTCGAACGGAACCTCACCGGCGAAGGCTATCCGTCAGATCCGCTGGATGGCGGAGTCGACCGACTGGAGGAAGGCGCTCGACACGTAGGTGGCACCGCTCACGACCGACACGTTGGCGCTCTGCGAGGAGAGGATCTCCTGCGTGAGGGTGGGGATGGAGGCGTCCGCGAACTGCTGGTCGAATCCGCCCGGCACCTGCACCACGTTGACGCCGGTGATCTGCTTGCCCTGCACCGTGATGGCCGCCTGGACCGTGCCGTAGGGCTCCTGCACGGCCGCACCCGTGATCGTGCGGGGGGCCGCCGGGGCGGCGGCGGCCGGGGTGGCCTTGCGCTTGGTCGACCGACGGGCGGGGGTGGTGCCCGTGCTCGTGGTGAGCGACACCGGCGCGGCCGAGATCTGTGAGGAGGCGGCGATGCCCATCGACTGGGCGACGGGGTTGACGGCGATCGTGCCGGCGATCCCGGCGACGAGCCCGGTGGTGACGAGGACGGTGCGCTTCTTCATGGGAAAAGCATCCATGCTGCGCACGCCGGTGGAAGCCGTCTGCGCAAGCTCGGATCGACGGCGAACATTGTGTTCGCCCAACCCTGCCACCGCTTTGCCCGGCCCGAACATTGGCTGCCGTGAGGGCCCCTCGGGTGCGTGATCAGGCGCGGATGCGGGCGTTCGTCGGGTCGTAGGGGGCACGCAGGCTCGCGTGGGCGGGGCACAGGCGCCCGCCGATGTTCACCGTGACCTGTCCGTCCTCAGGGAGGCTGCCGGGACGCAGGTAGGCCAGGGCGACGCCGGCCCCGACGGTGGCACCCCAGGCGGCCGAGGTGATCTGACCTACGGGGTCATCACCGACGAGGACCAGCTCGCCACCCCAGGGCATCACGGTCGGGTCGCCGAGCACGAGTGAGACGAGCTGGCGGGTGGGCCCGCGATCGATGGCGGCCTCGACCGCAGTGCGTCCAAGGAAGTCGATATCCGACCGCAGCTTGCAGGCGAAGCGCATGCCCGCGTCCACCGGCGTGCGGTCAGGGTGCAGCTCGGCCGGCCAGGCGCGGTAGCCCTTCTCCAACCGCAGTGCGTTGATGGTGGAGTACCCAGCATCGACGGCGCCCAGGGGCCCGCCGACCTCCATGATCCGGTCATAGACCCCGGCGGCGAACTCGGTGGGCACGTACAGCTCCCACCCCAGCTCGCCGACGTAGGTGATGCGCGTGGCGCGCACCGTGGCATGCCCGAGGTCGAGCTGGCGACTGGTGGCGAAGGGGAAGGCGGCATGCGACAGGTCGGCGCGCGTGAGGGGCGCGAGCACCTCCCGAGCACGGGGGCCCATGACGCCGAGCACCGCGTATGCCGATGACACATCCACGACGTCCACGTGATCGTCCACTCCGATGTGGCGCTGGATCCAGTCGCGGTCACGTTCGACGGACGCCGAACTCGTGACATAGAGGTACTCGTCCGGTGCGGTGCGCGTGAGGGTGACGTCGGCCTCGTAGCCGCCACGCGAGTTCAGCAGGCCCGTGTACACGACGCGGCCAACGGGCACAGCCACGTCCGCGGTGCACAGCCACTGCAGCAGACGCTCGGCATCGCGGCCGCGCACGAGCAGCTTGCCGAAGGAGGTCTCATCGAACACGGCGACCGCATTGCGTGTGGCCTGCTGCTCGCGGATGCTCCACGGCATCCAGTGCGGGATGTCCCACGAGTAGCGCAGCTCGGGCTCCTCCCCCGCGGGGGCGAAGACGTTGGGGCGCTCCCAGCCCATCTTCGAGCCGAACACCGCCCCGCGTGCCGCCAGCCGGTCGTGCAGCGGCGAGCGCCGGAAGGGACGGGCGGAGGTGAGCTCGCGGTTGGGCCACGGCACCGCGTAGTGGATGCCGAGCACCTCACTCACCCGCGCCCGCAGCCACTGCGTGTTGCCGTGGAAGGGCGCGAAGCGGCGGATGTCGACGGCGGTGAGGTCGCTCGTCGGCTCCCCTGCCACGATCCACTCGGCGAGGGCACGTCCGGCGCCCCCCGAGGTCATGATCCCGACGGAGTTGAAGCCGGCAGCCACGAAGAAGCCACGCAGCTCGGGTGCCTCGCCCAGGATGAACTGGTTGTCCGGCGTGAAGCTCTCGGGGCCGTCGTAGAACTTCTTGATGCCCGTGTGCTGCAGGGCCGGGATGCGTTCGAGGGCGCTCTCCATGAGCACCGCGAAGTGGTCCCAGTCCTCGCCCAGGAGTTGGAACTCGAAGGGGTACGGGATCTCCTCCGGCGCCACCCAGGGCTTGGCGGTTGGCTCGAAGCCACCGATGACGAGGCCGCCCACCTCCTCCTTGAAGTAGGTGTAGCCGTCGGGGTCGCGCAGGATCGGCAGCATGGGATGCACACCCTCGATGCGCTCGCTCACCACGTAGAAGTGCTCCGCGGAATGCAACGGCACGTTGACCCCGGCAAGGGCCCCGACGGCCTTGGCCCACTGGCCGGCGCAGTTCACGACGACCTCGGCCTCGATGTCGCCTGCGTCCGTGTGCACGCCGGTGACCCGGCCATCCCGCTGGGCGATGCCGGTGACCCGCACCCGCTCGATGATGCGGGCGCCGTGCATGCGGGCACCCTTGGCGAGTGCCTGCGTGAGGTCGGTCGGGTTCACGGTGCCGTCGTCCGGCAGCCACAGGGCACCAACGAGGTCACGGTGTTCGAGCACCGGGTACAACTCGCGGGCACGCGCCGGCGAGATCACCTCACAGTCGAGGTCGTAGGCAGCGGCGTTCGCGGCCGTGCGCTGCAGTTGCACCATGCGCTCCGGGGTGCGCGCGACGGTCACACCGCCGCATCGCTTGTATCCCGTGCCGAGCCCGGTCTCCTCCTCAAGCTGCCGGTACAGGCTCGTGCCGTACTGGACGAGCCGGGTGCCGCTCTCGGTCGCGCGCAACTGGCCGATGAGCCCTGCCGCGTGCCAGGTGGTGCCGCCCGACAGTTGCCCCTGCTCGAGCAGGACCACGTCGGTCCATCCGAGGTGGGTGAGGTGGTACGCGACGCTGGCGCCCACGACGCCACCGCCGATGATGACCACCCGTGCCCGTGACGGCAGTTCGTTCGCCATGTCCATCCGTCCTCGTCAGTCCCTGTCGGTCCTCGTCAGTCCTCGCGTTGCACGTCGTCGATGAGGCGGTCGAGGTCGGGGCTGGCGAAGGTCTCGACCGCACGCTCGTACTTCTCCATGGCCCAGCCCCAGAAGTCGAAGTCGAGTGCGCTCGTCGATGCCTGGATCGACCCCCACAGTGTCCACCCGTACTGCGACATGAGCCCCAGGAGTCGGGCCCGGGCCACGTGGCTGCGGAGCAGGCGCCCGTCGTAGTGCATGAGCAACTCGGCCAGGCCCGCATCGTCGAGGTGGCACTCACTCCAGATGTTGCCGAGCTCGAAGTAGGGGTCGTTGTTGCCCGAGTACTCGTAGTCGATGATGCGCACGTCGGTGCCGTCGTCGATGAAGTTGGCCGCGAGCAGGTCGTTGTTGCAGGGCACCGTGGGCACGGGCCGCACCGAGCAGGCCGCACGGATGCGCTGCACCTGCGGGGCCAGGTCGAGGTACCCATCGGGCAGGCGGAAGCCACGCGACTGCACGATGTCGAGGTAGCGCCGCTGCAGCGCGAACATGTCGAAGTCATGCAGGAAGCGATCGGCGCCATGCAGGCGTCGCACGGCGCGCGCGACGCGCGGGATCATGCCGGGCTCGGTGAAGGTGGTGTCGTCGAAGGTGCGTCCCGCAATGAAGCCGACGAGCAGGGCGCTGTGCTCGGGCACCCAGTCGACGACGGGCGCCCCCACACCGACGGCATCAGCGCGCACGGAGTTGTGGTGCTCGTTCGCCCGGTCGATGGCCAGCAGGTCGGTGCCGGGCGGTGAGATGCGCAGCACGTAGGACGCCGTCTCGGTGTCGACGCGGTAGTTCATGTTCGTGAGACCACCGGAGAGTCGACGCACCTGGCACTGTGCCGCACGCAGCGCCGGCATGGCGTCGATGACCGGCAGCACCGAGACGGGGACGTCGTCGTCGAGCGTCGCTGCCATCGCACCCCGTCCATCGGACCCCGCCGTGCGTGATCGTGGGGGTACGCCGGCCCCGACGTCAGCGGGCGCGGCGGGATTCGGCGCCGGACGTGGTGCGGATGGCGCCCGTCGGCAGGCCGACGGCCGAGACGTCAGTGCCAGAAGCTGAGGATCGCGCCCATGAGGGCGAGGCCGAGGATGTCAGCGCCGACCTCGATGATCCATACCCGGAGACCCTGGCCGGAGAACACTCGGTGCCCCAGCGATGCGGCAGCGGCGATGCCGGCGCCCACTCCGGCGCCGATGCCGATGCCGCCGATGAAGGACACGTCATGACCGTAGAGGGCATGCGCGGCCTGGATGATCCAGTCCATGACGAAGGCCTGGACGAAGAGGCCGATGGTGACGAGGGTGAAGGCCGGGGCCATGTTGGACGACTGCCCGCGCTCGGCATTGCGCTGGGGGTCCTGGCCGAGGGCGCGCACCCACGCCGGGTAGAGGCCCTTCGCGCTGAAGTAGGTCATGTTGAGTGCGAAGGTGGCGATGAAGGAGAGGATGACGCCGACCCAGGTGACGCTGACCGTGGTTGCCATGCGACGACGCTATCGGGGATTGGCTGGACGCGACAGGGATGCGGTCAGTCCTCGTCACGTGCGGCCACGAAGGCCGCCGCGGCTCGACGGATATCGTCCTCGGAGTGCGCGCCGGACACCTGCGTGCGGATGCGCGCAGTGCCCATCGGCACGACCGGGTAGGAGAAGGCGACGGCGTGCACCCCATGCCGCGCAAGGCGCTGCGCGAACCGGGTGGCGACCACGGCATCACCGAACATCACCGGCACGATGGGCGTCTCGCCCGGCAGGAGGGTGAAGCCCGCCTCGGTGAGCAGGGCACGGAACAGGTGCGTGTTGGCCTGCAGTCGCGCGCGGAGGTCATCCGAGGCAGCGAGCATGCGCAGCACCGCACGAGAGGCCTCGACGACGGTGGGCGGCACGCTGTTGGAGAAGAGGTACGGGCGCGCCCGCTGGCGCAGTAGGTCGATGATCTCGCGACGGCCGGCGATGTAACCGCCGCTGGCCCCACCGAGCGCCTTGCCGAGGGTGCCGCTCACGAGGTCGACGCGATCACCAACACCGGTGAGCTCCGGGGTGCCGCGTCCATGCGCACCAAGGTGGCCGACCGCATGGGAGTCGTCGACCATGACGAGCGCGTCATAGCGCTCGGCCAGGTCGCAGATCTCGGGCAGCCGGGCGATGTAGCCGTCCATGGAGAACACGCCGTCCGTCACGATGAGGCGGCGGCGCGCGCCCTGCGCCTCCTGCAGGCGCTGCTCGAGCTCGGCCAGGTCGGCGTTGGCATAGCGCAGGCGCCGCGCCTTCGAGAGGCGGATGCCGTCGATGATCGACGCGTGGTTGAGCGCATCGGAGATGACGGCGTCATCCTCGCCGAGGAGCACCTCGAACACGCCGCCATTGGCGTCGAAGCAGGATCCGAACAGGATGGCCGCCTCGAAGCCGAGGAACGCCGCCAACTCGCGCTCCAGTGCATGGTGGATGTCCTGCGTGCCGCAGATGAAGCGGACGGACGCGGTGCCGAAACCATAGGTGTCGAGGGCGGCATGCGCGGCGGCGATGACGTCGGGATGGTCTGCCAGGCCAAGGTAGTTGTTGGCACACATGTTGATGCGGTCCTGGCCCGCGATCGTGATGTGGGCTGACTGGGGGCTGGTGATCTCGTCCTCAAGCTTTTCGAGACCGGCCGCACGGATGGCGTCGAGCTCGGCCTGCAGTGGCCCCTGCCAGGATGCGTACGTCACAGCTGTGTCCAATCCATGACCACCTTGCCGGCGTCGCCACCGCGTGCGGCGGCGAAGGCCTGGGCGTGGTCACGCGCGGCGAAGCGATGCGTGATGACGGGCGAGATGTCGAGTCCGGACTGCAGCATGACGGACATGGCGTACCAGGTCTCGTACATCTCGCGACCGTAGATGCCCTTGATGGTGAGCATGTTCGTGATGACATGGTTCCAGTCGATGGTGGCCGGCTCTGCGTACAGCCCGAGGAGGGCGATGCGCCCGCCATGCGACATGGCGCCCAGCATGCTCTCGAGGGCTGCGGCATGGCCGGACATCTCGAGGGCGACATCGAAGCCCTCGGTCATGCCCAGTTCGCGCTGCACCGCGTCGAGGGTGGTGGTGCGCACGTCGACGGCTCGGGTGACACCCATGCGTTCGGCCAGTGCCAGTCGTGTCGGATTGATGTCGGTGATGACGACGAAGCGCGCCCCGGCATGCCGCGCGATGGCCGCCGCCATGAGGCCGATGGGGCCGGCGCCCGTGATGAGCACGTCCTCGCCGAGCACCTTGTAGGCGAGCGCCGTGTGGGTGGCGTTGCCGAAGGGATCGAAGATGGCGGCGACGTCGAGGTCGATACCCTCGTGATGGGCCCAGACATTCGTCATCGGCAGGGCGATGTACTCGGCGAAGGCACCGGCACGATCGACGCCCACACCTGCCGTGTGCGCACAGAGGTGGCGACGCCCGGCCATGCAGTTGCGGCATCGCCCACAGACGAGGTGCCCCTCGCCACTCACGATCTGGCCCGGGTGGAAGTCGTTCACGTTGCTGCCGACGTCCACCACCTCACCCACGAACTCATGCCCGATGACGAGCGGGGGCGTGATGTGCTCCTCGGCCCACGAGTCCCACGCTTCGATGTGGAGGTCAGTACCGCAGATCCCGGTGCGCAGCACCCGGATCAGGACATCGTTGATCCCGATGGTGGGGTCGGGAACCTCGATGAGGTCGAGCCCGGGACCGCGGTGCGTCTTCGCGAGTGCGCGCATGCTGCATCATCTCCACGCAGGACAGTACGCCCCCGCGATGCTGTTGGCAGCGGCCCCATGGGACGGCCGATGGCCGTCGCACGCCCGGGTGGCATGTGGCGCACGGTGCCTGTGGCAGGGTTCGCGCGATGTGCAGCGGATGCGACATCGAGCCTGCAAATGCGCGGTGTTTTGCCTGTGCGCAGTCGACCCAGCACTTGTCATCATGACTGTCGGACCCCCTGCCTATGGTGGGTGCCATGACCACCCCCCTGCCATCGGCCGCAGCC
>JAKALQ010000109.1 GCA_021824095.1 Actinomycetes bacterium | reverse complement strand
CCCGAGGTCGCGAGCCCGCGCCGCATAGGCCGGGGAGTTCGAGAAGTCGTTGATGCCCACCTGCACAACGCGTCGTCCATCAAGCCCCGATGCGACGAGCCGACGGACCGGTGATCCATTGCTCTCGCCGTCGCGCAGGTCGTAGTGGGCATCGAGCGTGACGAGCCCTGCGCGACCGAGCTCGAACGCACCGCGCATCACCGAGTGCGTGATCGAGTTGTCACCGCCGATGGCGAAGAGGAGTGCGGACGACGGGATGGCGCGGACGGCGTCCATGACACGCAGCTCGCCCTCGAAGTGGTCAGGATCCTCGACATCGCCGAAGTCCCGCACCGCGAGGTCGGCAAGGTCCACCGCCAGCTCGAGGTGGTGCGTCGAGTAGCGCAGCAGCGCCTCGCGGACGGCAGCCGGGGTGCGGTGCGCATTCGTGCTGCTGATCGAGGTCTCATGCGCCGGCACACCAAGCACGGCGTACTGCGGTGCGGATGCACCCATCGCCAGCCAGTGCGCGGCCCGTGGCCAGTGGACGTCCTCACTCATGCTGCACGCTCCCCGAGTCGCTGCGACAGCGTATGCGCACCACCACGGAGGACGCGAACGAGCGACTCGCGTTGGCGCGCACCCGTGGTGTCCGACGCGAAGGTGACGCCGAGGGCGGCGACGGGCAGGTGCACATGGTTGCGCACCGGGACGGCAAGCGAGGCGAAGCCCTCGGTGATGTAGCCGTCCTCCTCGCTCCACCCCTGGGTCGCGTCGCGTTCCAGCATGGCGCGCAGGGCGCCCCAATCGCGTGGTCCCCGCCCGGTGCGATCGACGAACGCCGTCGGCGTCGCCATCATGGCTCGGGCCTGCGACAGTGGCATGGCGGCAAGCATCGCGCGTCCGGACGCCGTGAGCGCGGCCGGCAGACGCACCCCCACCTCCGTGACGACACCGAGCCGCCCGGTCTCATGCTTCGCGACGTACAGGGTCTCGGCCCCGTGGAGCACTGCCAGGTAGGCAACGGCCGGGTGGCGCCCAAGCGATCGCAGCAGTCCCCGCAGCATGGGCGTCGCGAGGCGCACCAACGGGTCATGGCGCGCATACGCGGCGCCCACCTCGAAGGCCGCGACGCCGAGCCCCCAGCGGCCCTCGACGTTCACCACGAAACCGGACGCACGCATCGCGTCCAGCAGGTGGTACGTGCTCGAGCGAGGCACGGCAAGGGCGCGCGCGATCCCCTGTGCGGTCATGGGTCCGGGCGCGGCACTGAGGAGGCGCAGGACCTCGAGCGCGCGGGTGGCGGCTGGCACTTGGGGCATGGAATCTCGCATCCGAGACAGTAGGTGGCGCGAGGCTATTGCCCGCACGTTCGCGCGGCAATGGGATGGCGCCATGGAACCGACGACGCTCCGGGCCCCTCGCGGCACCACCCTCCACACCCTCGGCTGGCAGCAGGAAGCCGCCTACCGCATGCTGCAGAACAACCTCGACCCGGCAGTCGCCGAGCACCCGGAGGAACTCGTCGTCTACGGCGGCTCCGGCAAGGCCGCCCGCAACTGGAAGAGCCTCGGCGCCATGCTGCGCACGCTCGAGACCCTGCGCGAGGACGAGACGATGCTCGTGCAGTCGGGCAAGCCGGTGGGCGTCGTGCGCACCCACGAGTGGGCGCCGCGCGTGCTCATCGCGAACTCCAACCTCGTGGGCAACTGGGCGACGTGGCCGGAGTTCCGGCGCCTCGAGGCCATGGGCCTGCTCATGTACGGGCAGATGACCGCCGGCTCGTGGATCTACATCGGCACCCAGGGCATCCTCCAGGGCACCTATGAGACCTTCGCAGCCGTCGCCGAGCAGCACTTCAACGGCAGCCTCTCAGGCACCCTCACCGTCACCGCTGGGTGCGGCGGCATGGGTGGCGCGCAGCCGCTCGCCGTCACCATGAACGAGGGCACCTGCCTCATGATCGACGTTGACGCGTCCCGCCTGCAGCGTCGCGTCGAGACCCGCTACCTCGACGAGATCGCCGATGACCTCGATGACGCCATCGCCCGCGTCGAGCGCTACCGGGCGGGGCACATGGCGCTGTCCGTCGGCCTCGTCGCGAACGCGGCGACCGTCCTGCCCGAGCTGCTGCGTCGTGGCGTCAACGTCGACATCGTCACCGACCAGACATCGGCGCATGACCCGCTCTTCTACTGCCCGGAGGACGTCGCCTTCGAGGACATGCACGCCGCAGCCAAGGCCGACCCCGAGGACTTCACCCGTCGGTCGCAGGCGGCGATGGCAAAGCACGTGCAGGCGATGGTCGAGTTCAAGGACGCCGGTGCCGTCGTGTTCGACTACGGCAACTCCATCCGCGACGAGGCCCGCAAGGGTGGCTACGACCGCGCCTTCGACTTCCCCGGCTTCATCCCCGCCTACATCCGGCCGCTCTTCTGCGAGGGCAAGGGGCCCTTCCGCTGGGTGGCCCTGTCCGGCGATCCGAAGGACATCCAACGCACCGACCAGGCCGTGCTCGACCTCTTCCCCGACAACGACCACCTGCGTCGCTGGATCGCCCTCGCGCAGAAGCGCGTGGAGTTCCAGGGCCTCCCGGCACGCATCTGCTGGTTGGGCTACGGCGAACGCGACAAGGCGGGTCTGGCCTTCAACGATCTCGTGCGCAAGGGCGAGGTCTCGGCGCCCATCGTGATCGGCCGTGACCACCTTGACTGTGGCTCCGTCGCCTCGCCCTATCGCGAGACCGAGGGCATGCTCGATGGTTCCGACGCCATCGCCGACTGGCCATTGCTCAACGCCATGGTGAACGTCGCGAGTGGCGCCTCCTGGGTGTCCATCCATCACGGAGGCGGCGTCGGCATCGGCCGCTCCATCCACGCGGGTCAGGTGTCCGTCGCCGATGGCACCGACCTCGCTGCGGCGAAACTCGAGCGCGTGCTCACGAACGATCCCGGCATGGGCGTGTTCCGGCACGTCGACGCCGGCTATGAGGACGCGGTGCGCGTGGCGAAGGCCTGCGGCGTGCAGATCCCGATGATGGAGTGACGTGACGCTCACCTGCCTCACGAACATCGGTGAGCTCATCACCAACGAGCCCGGCATCGGCGATGGACCCCTCGGCATCGTGCATGACGCAGCCGTGTGCTTCGACGACGCCATCCGGTGGATCGGACCCGCGGCGTCGGCACCATCGGCCGACATCGTGGTGGATGCGGGCGGGACCGCCGTGATCCCGGGCTTCGTCGACAGCCACGCCCACCTCGTGTTCGCTGGCGACCGCGCAGAGGAGTTCGCGGCCCGCATGGCCGGGCAGCCCTATGCGGCCGGCGGCATCCGCACCACCGTCGCTGCCACGCGCGCCGCGTCCGACGACAGCCTCCGCGCGACCGTCCGTCGACTCGCCGACGAGCTGCTCCGTGCGGGCGTCACGCACTTCGAGTGCAAGACCGGCTACGGGCTCACGGTCGAGGACGAACTCCGCGCCCTGCGCATCGCGCGCGAGTTCACCGACGACGTGACGCTCCTCGCAGCGCATGTGGTGCCGGCCGAGTTCCGCGACGACCCGGACGCCTACGTCGACCGCATCATCGACGCGATGCTCCCCCAGGCCCTCGGGCTGGCGCGTTGGGTGGATGTGTTCTGTGACGCCGGAGCCTTCGACGAGGCGCGCACCGACCGCATCCTCACGGCCGCGCGGGCACGCGGCTTCGCCTGCCGTCTCCACGCCAACCAACTGGCACACGATGGTGGCGTCGACCTTGCCATCCGCCACGACTGCGCGAGCGCCGACCACTGCACCCACCTCGACGACGACCAGGTGGCACGCCTGGCGGCCTCCCACACGGTGGCCACCTTGCTGCCGGGCGCCGAGTTCTCGACGAGATCGCCATACCCGTCAGGCCGTCGCCTCATCGACGCGGGCGTGACCGTGGCGATCGCCACCGACTGCAATCCCGGGTCGAGCTACACCACGTCGATGCCGTTCTGCATCGCCGTCGCGGTGCGCGACATGGGCTTCACCCCGGCAGAGGCGTTGCAAGCCGCCACCCTCGGCGGGGCTGCTGCGCTGCGCCGGACCGATGTCGGCCGCATCGCCGTCGGCGGGCGGGCCCATCTCGTGCGCCTCGACGCACCCTCGTACATCCACCTCGCGTACCGTCCCGGTGTCGCGATCGTCACGGACGTGTGGAAGGACGGCGTGCATGCCGTCCGGGAAGGACAGGTGGCCCATGCGTGACCACGTCATCGTCTCGACAACGGGCATGACCATTGAGGATGTCGTCGCGGTCGCTCGCCACGATGCGCCCGTGCTCCTCTCGCCGGAGGCGCTCGCTGCCATGGCCCGGTCCCGCGCCACAGTCGACGCGCTCGCCGCGTCCGAGCGTCCCGTGTACGGCGTCTCCACCGGGTTCGGTGCGCTCGCCAACCGGCACATCGCGCCCGAGGACCGTCGCCAGCTGCAGCGATCGCTCGTGCGCTCGCATGCTGCCGGCACCGGTCCCTACGTCGAGCGCGAGGTGGTGCGCGCCCTCATGCTGCTGCGCCTCAAGACGCTGGCGAGCGGGCACACCGGTGCCCGGCCCGTCGTCGCGGAGACCTATGCCGCCATGCTGAACGCGGGCATCACCCCTGCGGTGCATGAGTTCGGCTCCCTCGGCTGCAGCGGTGATTTGGCCCCACTCGCACACTGCGCGCTCGTGCTCATGGGCGAGGGCCTCGCCAGCGATGCGAGCGGCGTCGTCGAGGACGGGGCCACGGTGATGGCGCGCCACGGCATCGCCCCGGTGGAGCTGCGCGAGAAGGAGGGCCTC
>JAKALQ010000108.1 GCA_021824095.1 Actinomycetes bacterium | reverse complement strand
GCCCCCCGCAATCGCGGGGGGCCATCGTCGTGTCGTGCTACTTCACGCGGGGCACGCGCATGCCCTTCGGCAGCGGGCCACGGGGGATGGGGAGCGTGGGGCCCTTCTGCGCGGCGTCGAGGCGTCGACGCAACTCCGTGACCTCGGATGCCGGCAGCATGCGCGGCAGCTTCATGACGGCGCGGTTGAGCTTGGCGAGCGGCACGCCACCCTCGCCGCACACGATCTCGTGGATGGGCGCCTCGCCCGCGAAACGGGTGGTTCGGGCACGCGCGGTGGCGAGCACGGCGGCCGCTCGGGAGGCCGGTGCCTCGGCGACGAGGATCACGCCGGGACGGCCGACCACGCGGTGCACGGCGTCCTGCTGCTTCGTCACCTCGATGAAGGGCGTGACGTACCAGCCCTTGCGCAGGCTGTTGAGCGCCGCGGCCGCGGCACCGGGCTGGTCGGCGATCGACGCGTACGCCGCCTTCTCCGCGCGGGAGCCGAACAGCCAGGTGCTGCCGAGGATCGCGAAGGGGATGCCGAGGATGACGCCGTACTGCCACACCCCTCCGAGGAGGATGGCGGCGAGCATGGCGAACACGAACAGGGTGCCGAGGAAGGTGAGCGGCAGGAGCCACTGGATCGACGGGTCGACCCGTCGGGTGAGGCTGTAGGTCTGCCGGATCTGGGCGATCCTGCCGGTCGCTGCTGGGTTCTTGGCCACGGGCACAGGCTAGCGGCTACACCCCGACGGTGATGGTGGCCTGCTCGCCGCGCTCGCGCGCCGCGATCGCCTGCCGGTACAGGTTGCCGGCACGGTACGACGAGCGCACGAGCGGGCCGGACATGACGCCGCTGAAGCCGGCCTCGCGGGCGAAGTCGGCGAGGGCCACGAACTCCTCGGGCTTCACCCAGCGGGCAATGGGGTGGTGGCGGGTGGACGGGCGCAGGTACTGCGTGATCGTCACCAGTTCGCAGCCGGCCGCAACGAGGTCACGCAGGGCCTGGTGGACCTCCTCGATCTCCTCGCCCATCCCGAGGATGAGGTTGGACTTCGTCACGAGGCCCGCCGCGCGCGCCTGCGTGATGACGTCGAGGGAGCGCTCGTAGGAGAACGCCGGACGGATGCGCTTGAAGATGCGCGGCACCGTCTCGAGGTTGTGTGCGAACACCTCCGGGCGGGAGGCGAACATCTGCTGCAGCAGCTCGGGGCGGCCGCTGAAGTCGGGGGTGAGCACCTCGACGCCGATGCCGGGGTTGAGCTCGTGCACCTTGCGCACCGTCTCGGCGTACAGCCACACGCCCTCGTCCTCGAGGTCGTCGCGGGTGACGCCGGTGATGGTGGCGTACTGCAGGCCCATCTCGCGCACCGTCTCGGCGACGCGCTGCGGTTCGGCTCGGTCGAGCGGGTCGGGCCGGCCATGGTCGATGGTGCAGAAGTCACAGCGGCGCGAGCACTGCGAACCGCCGATGAGGAAGGTGGCCTCGCGGTCCTCCCAGCACTCGAAGATGTTGGGGCACTGGGCCTCCTGGCACACGGTGTGCAGGCCCTGCCCCTTCACCTTGGCCTGGATCTGCAGGAACTCCGGGCCCGTGCGGGCACGGGTGCGGATCCACTCGGGCTTGCGCTCGATCGGGGTCTCGGCGTTGCGCTGCTCGATGCGCAGCATGCGCTGCTCGCTCATGCGATCCAGTCCTCCAGTTCCGTACGGAGTGCGGCCTCGACCGCATCGACGACATCGGCGATGCCCACCCGCCTGCCGAGCTCCTCCGAGATCGTCGTGACGCCCGCATCGCGGATGCCGCAGGGCACGATCCGGTGGTAGGCATCGAGTGCGTTGTCGCAGTTCAGGGCGAAGCCATGCATGGTGACGCCACGCGCCACCCGCACGCCGATGGCGGCGATCTTGCGGGCGGGGCCCCGGTCGTCGGCGGGCACCCACACGCCGGTGCGCTCATCCTGCCGCTCGGTGACGATGCCGAGATCGGCGCACACCTGCATGATGGCGGCCTCCAGGTGGTGCACGTAGACGAGCACGTCCACGGGCGACGGCAGGGTGACGATGGGGTAGCCCGTGAGCTGGCCGGGGCCGTGCCAGGTGATGCGCCCGCCGCGGTCGACGTCGATGACGGGGGAGCCGTCGAAGGGGCGATCCTCGGGCCGCGTGCGCTTGCCCGCCGTGTACACCGGATCGTGCTCGACGAGGAGCAGGGTGCCCGGCGCGCTGCCGTCGACCACCGCGGCATGGATGGTGCGCTGCTGCTCCCAGCCCTCGAGGTAGGGCGTGCGCGCGTCCAATTGCCGGATGACAACGAGGCGCGACATATGGGAAGGGTAACGCCCTCCGGCGGAGGGCCTCGTCGGGGGCGGTGGACGGCGGGCTTGCTCGGGGGCGGTGGACGGCGGAACGCGCGCAGCGTGGAGCGCAGCGACGACAGCGGAGCGCGCCCGCCGTCCACCGCCCATGTGCGGGGCGCGTGCCGCCGTCCACCCGCGTGCTTGCCGTTCGACGATTCGACGGCATGTCGGGAATACGATGAGGGTTGCCTCACGTTCGACCGTGGCACACAGCACGTCCGCCCCGCACGACCCGCCCTCCCGGAAGGCCCGTCATGTCGCGTCTGCGCCGCCCCCGCGCCCTCGTGTTCTCGCTCATCGCCATCCTCGTCTGGTTCGCGGTCGGCGGTGTCGTCGGACCCCTCGCCGGCAAGCTGTCGGACGTCCAGAAGAACCAGAACAGTGACTTCCTGCCCGCGAGCGCGGAGTCCACGCGCGCCCAGCAGGTGCTCGACCGCTTCAATGCCGGGAGCAAGAACCAGCTGCCGCTCACCGTGGTGTTCGAGAAGCCGTCCGGCACCTTCACGCAGGCCGAGCTCGACACCATCGACGCCAAGGTGCAGGCGACCCTGCACAAGCCGCTGCTGTCGAAGCTCGTGCAGCATGTGACGCTGCCGAATGGCATGACCGTGCCGGCCGTGTTCCCGTCGACGCACGCGCAGCAGGCGCTCGCCCTGAGCAAGGACGGCCACGCCTACGTGGTGAACGCGGTGCTCGACCTCTCGACCCTGCTCGGCAATGGTGGAGCCGGCTTCCGCACCATCAAGGACGTGGCGAACGAGGCGAAGTCGGTGCTGGATGCGCCCGTGCCCGGTGTCACCGGTTATGTGACCGGTGCCGTCGGCATCTTCGCGGAGCTCGCGGGTGTCTTCGGCAACATCGACACGGTGCTGCTCGGTGTCACCGTGCTCGTGGTCGCCCTCATCCTCATCATCGTCTACCGCAGCCCCATGCTGTGGTTCTTCCCGCTGTTGTCGGCCGGGTTGGCGCTCACGACGGCGCAGGGCGTCATCTACCTGCTCGCGAAGCACGACATCCTCACGCTCAACGGGCAGTCGCAGGGCATCCTCACGGTGCTCGTGTTCGGCGCTGCCACCGACTACGCCCTGCTGCTCATCGCGCGCTACCGCGAGGAGCTGCGCCACGTCGAGGACAAGTACCACGCCATGGGCAACGCCCTGCGTGGCGTGTGGGAGCCCATCGCGGCGTCCGCCGGCACGGTGTCCATCGGCCTCCTCTGCCTGCAGCTGTCGGAGCTCAAGAGCAACGCCGGCCTCGGTCCGGTGGGTGCCGTGGGTGTCATCAGCGCGCTCGTCGTGCTCCTCACCTTCCTCCCGGCGGTGCTGGTGCTCGTGGGTCGTCGCGTGTTCTGGCCCTTCGTGCCGCACTTCGGCAGCGAGATCGTCGAGACGAAGGGCATCTGGGGCCGCATCTCGCGCGGCGTCGGCGCTCGCCCCCGTCGCACCTGGGCCGTGTCCGGCATCCTGCTGCTCATCCTCGCGGGCTTCGTCACGACGCTGAAGGCCGAGGGCCTCTCGAGCACCGACGTCTTCGCGAACAAGCAGTCGCCTGCCGTGCAGGGACTCGCCGTGCTGTCGCGGCACAACCTCGTGAGCCCCAGCGCCGATGTGAGCATCGTCGTGAACGCGCCGGCCGTGCAGGCGGTTGTGCAGCGCCTCGCGCAGGACCCGGCGGTGGCACGCACACTGCCGCGCGCCGCGGCGCCGAATGCCGGCACTCCCACCGTCATCGGTGGCAAGGCCGTGCTCGACGTCTTCATGACGCCGCAGGCGTCCTCGCAGGACTCGCAGCAGGCACTGCGGGACCTGCGCGATGCCGTGCATGCGGTGCCGGGTGCCGACGCGCTCGTCGGTGGCCAGGCTGCGCAGAACCTCGACGTGCAGGATGCGTCGCGCCATGACCGAGCGCTCATCATCCCGATCGTGCTGCTCGTCATCATGGTGATCCTCATGCTGCTGCTGCGCTCGATCCTTGCGCCCGTGCTGCTCATCCTCACCGTGGTGCTGTCGTACCTCGCGACGCTCGGTGCCAGCGCGATCGTGTTCAACCACGTGTTCAAGTTCGCTGGCGCGGATGCGTCGTTCCCGTTGTTCGCCTTCGTGTTCCTCGTCGCACTCGGCATCGACTACAACATCTTCCTCATGACGCGTGTGCGTGAGGAGTCGCGCCGGCTCGGCACCAGGCCCGGCACGCTGAAGGCACTCGCGGTCACGGGTGGTGTCATCACCTCCGCGGGTGTGGTGCTCGCGGCCACCTTCTCGGTGCTCGGGGTGCTGCCACTCGTGTTCCTGGCGGAGATCGGCTTCACCGTGGCCTTCGGCGTGCTGCTCGACACCCTGATCGTGCGCTCGCTGCTCGTGCCGGCGCTCACCTACGACCTTGGTGCGCGCGTGTGGTGGCCGAGCCGGATGGCCCGGGAGGGACGCGAGGGCTGACGCCTGCGGCGGATCCGGGGCACTCATGACGTCGGGATGGCCCCGCATCCCACCCCAGTGTTCACCTCGTGATGTGAGGATCGCGCAATGCGTCGCATCCTCCCCGTCACCATCGCTGCCCTCATGCTCGTCGCCATTGGACTCGGCGCCC
>JAKALQ010000107.1 GCA_021824095.1 Actinomycetes bacterium | reverse complement strand
GGGGGGGGGGGGGGCGGGCCGGGCGGGCCGCCGGGACGGGTTGGGCCCGGGGGCTGGCGGGCTAGAACTGGTAGCGCGGGGACGTGCCGAGCTCACTGGCGGTCCAGCGCGCCCCCGACAACTGCCACAGCTGGCCTGTCTGGTCGCCGACGACAACCGGCCGCCCCGGGGCTGCCGTGAGCGTCACCGGGTTGGCCGGGCCACCGAGCAGGGTGAGGGTGCCCGTTGGCAGCGAGATGGCGATGGGCTGCACGGCGACGGCGCCGATGCTGCCGAGCACCGCCAGCGATGACGTCGACGACCAGGCGACGGCGGACACGGACGACAGCCGCTGCTCCACCCGGGTCAGGCCCTCGAGGTGCAGCGACCCATCGGCGTGGCGCACGACGGACCCGACCCGCAACGTCGTCGTGGCGCCGTCGTTCACGATGAGCGCGATGCGCACGCCGTCGGGGGCAAGCGAGTAGTCGAGGATGCGCGCGCGCTTCGGCAACCCGGTTGCCACCTGGCGCACGCCCGTCGTCGCCCCCCACACGAGCAGGCCGCCCGCATTGGCCTCGCGATCGAGGTACCAGACGCTGCCGTCGGCGGCCACGGTGGGCGCGGCCAGGTCACCACCCGTGGCCAGTGTGAGGGCGCGGCCGCCCTGCAGCGCCACGAGCACCCGATGGCTCTCACTCACGGCGGCAACGGTGGTGAGGTCGGTGGACGCGGACGCGTCAGCCACCCGCACGGCGGACGCGAGCGTGGTGCGGCGCCCGCCCCGCAACGTCATCACGTTGTGGTTGCCGACGAAGACGAGTGCCCGATCGGTGGCCGCCTGGGCGGGATCGAAGGTGGGGAACTCGGCCGTGGTGAAGGTGCTGCGTCCCTCGGCGTCCTGCACGGGCACACCACCGACGACGATGCGCACGGCGCCGACGGCCGGCAACTGCGTGACGGTCCAGGTGATCTGCGCGAGCATCGCCGTGCGCTGGGCGCCGGACGCCGCGAGGACGTCACTGCTGAGGGGCACCGTGACGACCCCGTAGTCCGGCAGATCGCCACCGTTCACGAGCATGGTGGCGGTCGGGATGGCGGTGGTGAGCGCCTGCGTGTCGGCCGGTCCCGCAAGGAGCGCGTCCATGAGGGCCGTGGGGATGTTCTGCGACACCGTCGGCACCATGATGAACTCGGGGACGAGCCGGTGCAGCGTGGGGTCGAGGAAGTACACGGCATGGGCGCGGAAGCTGCGCGCCACATCACCCTCGCTGAGGAACAGCGCGGGCGGTGCCTGATCGATGCGCCACTGGCCGTCACGCTGGGCCAACCGCAACGTGGCCGAGATCGTGGCTCCCGGGTCAGCCACGTGGTAGTGCCGCGTGGCGTCGATGGTGCCGAGGAGCGGCGCCGTTACCCGTACGACGTCATTGCGGTCGGCCGCCACGGTGAGGCCGGTGATGTCGTACACGTCGATGAGGTGCTGCGGGTTCCAGGTCGCCGATGCATCGGGGGTGAGGTACATGCGGGCGGTGTCGTCCCCGTCGGCCACCGACGCGCTCGCGGCGAGGAAGCCGCGCACGAGCGACTCGGGGTCCATGCCACGGACGGGCGGCCGGGCGATGACGCGCACGTTCACGTCGCTTTGCAGCACGTCGACGCGGTCGCCCTTCACGATGGGGCCGCTCGACGGGATGGACGAGCAACCGGCGAGCAGGGCGACGAGCGCCCCTGCGACGAGCAGGCGCCTCATACCGTCGCCACCTCCTCCTCCGGGTCAAGCGGGATGAGCCCGTGGACGACCTCGATGCCGGGTTCACGCGGGAGCACGAGGCGGAAGTGGGCACCGCGACCGGGCGCGCCCCAGGCGTCGAGCCAACCGCCGTGCAGGCGGGCGTCCTCGTAGGCGATGGCGAGGCCGAGGCCGGTGCCGCCGATGGTGCGACGTCGGGACGGGTCGGCGCGCCAGAAGCGGTTGAACACGAGCGACGCCTCACCGGGCTTGAGCCCCAGCCCATGGTCGCGCACGCCGATGGCCACCACCTGCTCGTCGGACGCGACCGTGACGTCGATGGGCTTGCCCTCGCCGTGCTCGATGGCATTGGCGATGAGATTGCGGACGATGCGGTCGACGCGGCGCTGGTCGATGCTCGCGTAGGTGGCCTCGTGGTGCACGTGCACGTGGATGAGCGAACCCCGTTGCGCGGCCATCGGCTCGAGTGACGAGATGCTTGCACGCACCGTGGCGGTGACATCGACGCGATCGAGGTCGAGCGATGCCGCACCGGCGTCGAAGCGCGAGATCTCGAGCAGGTCGCCGAGCAGCGCCTCGAAGCGATCGAGCTGGTTCTGCAGCAGTTCCGCGGCCCGGGCGCTGGCGTCGTCGAGGGTGCCCCGCTGCTCGTAGAGCATGTCGGCCGCCATGCGCACGGTGGTGAGGGGCGTGCGCAGCTCATGGCTCACGTCGGAGACGAAGCGCTGCTGCAGGCGCGACAGCGACTCCAGCCGACGGATCTGGTCCTGCAGGGCGGCGGCCATGTCGTTGAAGGCGATGGCCAGCTTCGCGAGGTCGTCCTGGCCGCGCACCGCGAGGCGCTCGGACAGGCGTCCGTTGGCGAGCCGCTCCGCGGTGGCCGCCGCGGCACGGATGGGTGACACCACCTGCGACGTGACGACCCAGGCGATGACGCCGAGGAGCAGCGTGAGCAGCGCGCCCGTCACGAACACCGCCGAGCGCACGAGGTCGAGCGTCTGCTGGTCCTGCGTGAGCGGGAACAGCAGGTAGAGCTCGTAGTTGCCGATGCCCGTGATGAGCAGGGGCTCACCGATGACGAGGCCCGTGACGGAGCGGCCGTTGAGGTACTGGATGGTGGTGTAGGTCCACGATTGCCGTGACGTGGTGTCGACGGCGGCGCGCAGTGCGGGGGGCACGCTGTCGCCGAGCACGAGGTTGGTGCCGCGTTCGGGCGCGGAGTTGCCCGTCTTGGGGCCCGCGAGCAGCAGCACCTCGTACAGCGCCGGCTGCCCGGCACGCGCGGCAAGGGCGCCGATGATGTTGTCGACGAGCACGGTGGCGCCCGCATTGGCGGGTGACGCACTCGCGCTCGCGATGATGCGCTGGGCCTCGCCGAGCGCAGCGGTGGCCTCACCGATCGCCGCCTGCTGCCGCGAGGTGAGCAGGCCGTCGGTGACGCGCCCGAGCAGCAGCATGCCGAGGAAGGTGAGGGCAAGCGAAGACGCCACCAGCGTGGTGGCGATGACGCGCACCGTGAGCGAGCTGCGCCACCAGCGGACGGTGCGACGCATCAGCTCTTGCCGGCGCGGTACCCGACGCCCCGGACCGTCACGATGATCTCGGGATGCTCCGCGTCAATCTCGACCTTGGAACGCAGTCGCTGCACGT
Organism: Actinomycetes bacterium; assembly: GCA_021824095.1. Taxonomy (GTDB): domain Bacteria; phylum Actinomycetota; class Actinomycetes; order S36-B12; family UBA5976; genus JAKALQ01. Next base: position 1,587 of record JAKALQ010000107.1, on the reverse strand, counting down.
GCACGTTCACCAGCCGGGTGTCCGCCGCGTGACGGTAGCCCCACACCTCGTGCAGCAGCATCTCGCGGGTGAACACCTGCCAGGGGCGGCGCGCGAGGCAGGTGAGCAGGTCGAACTCGAGCGGGGTGAGCGGGATGATCTCGTCACCGCGTCGCACCACATGCCCGGTGATGTCGATGGAGAGGTCGCCGATGGTGAGGTGCTCGACGAGCGGCTGGGCAGCCGGGCGCAGGCGGGCGCGCAGGCGCGCCACGAGCTCCTTCGGCTTGAAGGGCTTGTTGATGTAGTCGTCGGCGCCGTTCTCGAGGCCGGCGACGACATCGAGGGTGTCGGTGCGAGCCGTGAGCATGACGATCGGCACCCCGGACTCGGCCCGGATGGCACGGCAGACGTCGACGCCGTCGCGGCCGGGCAGCATGACGTCGAGCAGCACGATGTCGGGCTTGGACTCCCGGAACACCGCGAGCGCGGAATCGCCGTCGGCGCAGAAGACCGGCTCGAAGCCCTCCGCGCGCAATACGATTCCGAGCATCTCGGCAAGCGCCGTGTCGTCATCGACAACCAGCACACGGTTCGTCACGGACACATCATGGCACCGCCGCCTGTGGGAGCACCAAGAGGAGGCTGAGGACCGTCATGGAACCGCTGATCCCCGATCGACCCCTGCGCATCGGCGAGATGCTCGTGGCCACCACCCGCTACCTGCGCCACAACGCCGGCGCCACGGTGGGCGTCGGCGCCCTCCTCGCAACCGCCACGAGCGTGATCGACGGGGTGGTGGTGAACGGCGTGCTGCTCGGGCGCGGGCAGGGCACCGCGATCGACCGCCTCATCGCCGGCCAGACGCTCACGGCCGCGGACACGCAGGTGCTCGTGCGCCAGGTCACCGACGCCGCTCCCCTGCTCGCCCTCGCCGTGGCCGTCTCCATGCTCGTGCAGCTCGCCGCCATGGGCGTGATGACGCTCGCCATGGCCGACGTGCTGCGCGGCCGGCGGCCGACCCCGGGCACGCTGTGGGGCCGGGTGCCGTGGCGCCGCATCGTGGGCGTGAACATCGCGATCGTCGTGCTCGAGCTGGTGGCGAGCGCGGTGCCGATCGCGGTGGCCTTCATCGCCGGTGGGGCGCTGGGCCTGGCCGCCATGGGGTTGTCCGTCGTCATCGCCCTCTCGATCGCGGTGCTCACCGCACTCGCGGTGCCGGCCACCGTGGTGCACGGACTCGGGGTGCGCGACGCCATCGCCCGCTCGGTGCTCGTGAACCGCCATGGCGCGCTGCGCACCGCCTGGGCGCTGCTCGTCACCGTCGCCGTGTGGCAGATGCTCGGCGGCTTCATCGGCAACCCCGTCGGCCTCATCGTCGGCCTGCTCGGCGGCGGCCCCTCCACGGCCACGGGCTCGGTGCTCACGAGCCTCGTCGCCAACATCGTCTCCGGCGCCATCGCCCTGCCTGCCATCGCCGGCATGACGACGCTCATCTACATCGACCGCCTGCGCCGCAGCGGCATGCCCGACGACCTGTGACCCTCGCCCCCGCGGGGGCGTCACGCCCACCCGGGAATGCGTGTGGGGCCCGAGCGAGATGCCCGG
>JAKALQ010000106.1 GCA_021824095.1 Actinomycetes bacterium | reverse complement strand
TTTCGAGCGCCGCCGACAACTCGCTCGCTCGTAGGGTGGGTCGGGCTCGAACCGACGACGACCGGATTATGAGTCCGGGGCTCTGACCAACTGAGCTACCACCCCGCGGCGCAATCCTAAGCGGGGGTCACCCGAGGATTCGCCGTTCGTAAGTGCTCGCCGCGCACCCCCGCGAGGGCACCGGAAACGCACCGGTAGCCCCGTCCAGGCTGCCAGACTCCGCGCGTGCCACACCATCCTGCCGGCCCTGCGAACGCCACGCACCCGACGCCGCGACGACGCCCCGCAACCATGCGTGCCGCGAGCGCGGCAATCGCGGCCATCACCGCAACGGCACTCGGCATCGCCGGCCCGGCAGCAGCGGCCGCAACCGGTTCCACGACGGCGCACGCGCCGGCAGGCACACGCACCGGCAGTACCCCGTGGCCTGGAGCACAGCCACCGAGCACCCTGCACTGGAGCCACGTCGCGGCGTCACCGTCCCTCGCCGTCGCACTCACGCACCAACACGCGGTCGCCTACCTCTGGATGGACCCGTCGAACCTGCGCTTCCGCTTCATCCCCGGGTACCTCTACCCCGAGCGAAGCCCACGCACTGCCGCCGACCACAACCCCAAGACCTGGGTGCCGTCGATGGTTGCAGCCTTCACTGGCGGTTTCATGTTGAAGGACAAGCACGGCGGCTACTGGTACCGCGGCCACACCGTCGCGCCGCTGCGCAAGGGCTTGGCGTCGCTCGTCGTCTACCGCAACGGCAGCATGCGCGTCGGCGCGTGGGGCACCGACGTCACCATGACCCCGGACGTGCTCGTGGTGCGCCAGAACCTCAAGCCGTTGGTGCGCAATGGCCAGAGCCAGGTCTCCCCCAATGACGGCAAGCGCACGTGGGGCTACGCCATCAACGACGCCACCCATGTGAACCGCTCGGCCCTTGCCGTCCTGCCCGACGGCACCTTCGTGTTCGTGTACTCGCACCTGTCGAGCCCGTCCGAGCTCGCCCAGCAGGTGCTCGCGACCGGTGCCACCTTCGCCATGGCCCTCGACATGAACTACCTCTGGCCTGCCGCCTACACCTACACGCATCAGGGGTCGACGACCACAGGCAAGGCCATCACCCGCTACGTCGTGCACCCGTGGACGCAGTTCCTCGACACCAACAAGAAGGACTTCATCGTCGTCGAGTCGAGCACTGCGAGCGCCGCATGAGACATCGCATCACCAACGTCATCGGTGCTGGGGTCGTCGCCATCGCGCTCGCCGCATGCGGCAGTACCGCCCCAACACCCACCGCGCCAACCACCCCGCGACAGCCTGCCCCGCTGGCACCCCAGCCTCCTGTGCGCTGGAAGCGGTCGCCTGCGTCGCCGTACCTCGCGGTGGGCACCACGAACCACGGGTACGTGTCGTTCCTCTGGATGGACCCGACGCACCTGCAGTACCGCTTCATCCCCGGCACGCAGTGGCCTGAGGGCAGCCCGCACACCAAGGCCGACAGGCGCCCGTCATCCTGGACATCGACGATCGTCGCCGCCTTCGACGGCGGCTTCAAGCTCACCGACCACACCGGCGGCTACTACTACCGCGGGCACGAGGTGTCGCCGTTGCGCGACGGCCTCGCCTCGCTCGCAGTGCGGTCGGACGGCAGCCTGCACCTCGGCGTGTGGGGCCGTGACCTGCACATGACGAAGGACACCATCGCCGTGCGCCAGAACCTGCCGCCCATCCTCGACAACGGCGTGGTGCAGACCTCGCCGAGCGACGGCCCCAACACGTGGGGTCATGCCATCCGCAACACCCTGTGGGCCAACCGCTCCGCGCTCGGCGTCACCGCGGACGGTGCGCTCATCTTCATCTTCGCGCACCGCGCGTCACCCGAGGGACTGGCCCGCGAACTGCGCTTCGCCGGCGCGCGCTTCGGCATGGTGCTCGACATGAATGGCACCTGGCCGGCGGTGTACGTCTACCAGCACACCGGCGGCCACATCGTCGGCAAGGCCATCAACGCCTACGTGGGACGGCCACCGTCGAGCTACCTGCAGCCCTACTCGAAGGACTTCATCGCCGTTCGCGAGCGCACCACGCCCGCAACGCCCACCTCGGCTGCTGCCACAGCAACGCCCGCCGCGTCCGGCGCCACGAACGGCTGAGGCCCCCGCACCGCATCGCGGTCGAGGGCCCCAGCACTGGCAGTGCACAGTGGTGATGGTCAGGCCTGCGAGGTGCCTCGCGCCCGGGCGATCGCACGCATGATCTGGTACCCGATGACCGCGAGCAGCGTGGCGTTCACGATGCCGTTGAAGGTGTAGTTGCCGCTGGTGTACGTGACATCCGAGATACCGATGACGAGCGACGCGGCCGCGATGAACAGGTTCGTCGGGTCGGAGAAGTTCACCTTGTTCTCGATCCAGATGCGCGCACCGAGGATGCCGATCATGCCGTAGAGCGCCGCACCGGCACCGCCGAGCACACCCACCGGCACGGACGAGAGCAGCGCACCGAGCTTCGGCGACATCGACAGCAGGATCGCGCCACAGCCCGCGATGATGTAGGCGAGCGTCGAGTACACGCGCGTGGCCGCCATGGTGCCGATGTTCTCGGCATACGTGGTGGTGCCCGATCCGCCGCCGAGGCCTGCGACGGTGGTGGCGAGGCCGTCGGCCATGAGCGCGCGGCCCATGTCGGCGTTGAGGTCCTGGCCGGTCATCGTGGCGACGGCCTTCACGTGGCCGATGTTCTCGGCGATGAGCACGAGCACCACCGGCACGAAGAGCACCATGGACGAGAAGCGGAACGTGGGCGTCGTGAGCGTCGGGAAGCCGAACCAGGCGGCAGCATCGATGCCCTTGGTGTCGATGAGGCCCTGGACGGCCGCGAACGCGTAGCCGACGATGATGCCGAGCACGATCGAGACGCGCGAGAGGAAGCCGCGCGACAGCACCACGACGAGGAAGATCGTGCCGAGGGTGACGGCGGCGACGCCGGGCTGGGGCGTGATGTTGTTCTTGGCCGCACCGGCAAGGTTGAGGCCGATGACGGCGACGATGGTGCCCGTCACCACGGGTGGCATGAGCCGATCGATCCAGCCCGCACCCACCGCGTTCACGATGAGGCCGACGATGAACAGCAGCACACCGGCCGCGACGATGCCACCGAGTGCCTCGGCCATGCCGCCGCTCTTCGTCGCGGCGATGACCGGCGCGATGAAGGCGAACGACGAGCCGAGGTAGGACGGGATGCGGTTGCGCGTGACGACGACGAACAGCAGCGTGCCGATGCCGCTGAACAGCAGCGTGGTCGTGGGTGGGAAGCCCGTGAGGATCGGCACCAGGAAGGTGGCACCGAACATGGCGGCGATGTGCTGGGCACCGATGCCGATCGTGCGAGGCCAGGTGAGGCGCTCGGACGGCTGCACCACCTCACCGGGGGTGACGCGACGTCCATCGCCGTGCAAGGACCAAGTGGGCATGGGACTCCTCAGTGTTCGCGGCGGGGAACACGGCCTGCACCGTGGCGCGCTGTCGGCACGGTACGACAGCGCCACCGCTACCCGGGGGTTGCGGTGGCGCGTGTCGTCGATCGTCGGCGAGGCGGGGCCCTGGAGGGTGGGGGCCCGGCGGCCGACCCGCCGTCAGTGCTGACGGCCCCCGTCGACGCGGGCGGGCATGGGTGCGCCGTTGCCGGACGGGCCGTCGTAGCCCACGCCGGCGGTGCAGAGGTAGGCGGGATCACAGGTGCCGTTGCTGCCGCTCGTGACATCGAACAGGTGCGCGGCATCGCTGTAGAGGCGGGCCACCACCGGACGCCCGTCCTGTCCGTGCGACTGCCACTGGGCCCCATAGACACCGGCGACGATGGGCGCCGACACGCTCGTGCCACCGAACTCGAACCAGGGGGCAGCCGGGTTGTTCACGAAGGAGTCGTAGACGGCCACACCCGTGGCGGGGTCGGCCACCGCCGCGATATCCGCGACCGTGCGACGCGGGCAGCCCGCGTCGTGCTGCCAGGAGGGCTTGCGGATGAACTGCGAGCAGCCGCTGCCGGTGGCGGCCCAGGCCGACTCGGCGATGCGGTTGCCGGCGGCGTCGAGCTGCAGGGTGGTGCCACCGACCGCCGTCACGTTGCGCGAGGCGGCAGGGAACCAGGTGCCATACCCGAAGTCGCCCGCCGCAACGGTGACCGCGATACCAGCACGTGCAGCGTCATCCCACGCGGTGTAGCGCTGCTCCCCCGGGAACTCCGGCGACCCATACGAGTTCGAGATGACGTCTGCGAACTCCGCGGCAGTCCGCACCGCATCGGACAGATCCGCCCAGGACGGCGACGCCGCAGCCACGTACACCAGTCGGCAGCTCGGGCACAGCGCCGTCGCCATCTCGAGGTCGTTCATCTCCTCGAAACCCCAGCGCATATCCGACGGCGGCAGGGTCTCGCCATCGGCAGCGACCTGGGTGAACTGGCCGGGTGCGAGCGGCGCCATGCCCATGGCCGCCCGGTAGGCCGCGAGGTCGGCCTCGGGATGGGGGTGCGCGTAGGCGCTCACGATCGCGATCGTGGCCCTGCCGTTCCCGCCGCCGTACGCCTGGCGCAGTTGGGCCGCGCTGTACCCACGGCTCGGGGTGGCCGAGCCCAAGGGCACGCCGGCCGCCGTGGACATCACCACGGATCCGCAGGACGCGGACCCGGACGTCGTGGTGGGGCAGACCGGTTGGTCCTGTTCGCCACCGGACGCGGCGGCTGGGGCGCCGAGTCCAATGGCGACGAGCATGAGGGCAGCGATGGTGACGGGGAGGATGCGACGCATTGCGCGATCCTCACATCACGAGGTGAACACTGGGGTGGGATGCGGGGCCATCCCGACGTCATCAGTGCCCCGGATCCGCCGCAGGCGTCAGCCCTCGCGTCCCTCCCGGGCCATCCGGCTCGGCCACCACACGCGCGCACCAAGGTCGTAGGTGAGCGCCGGCACGAGCAGCGAGC
>JAKALQ010000105.1 GCA_021824095.1 Actinomycetes bacterium | reverse complement strand
CAGGTCGGTGAGTGGGTCGTGCGTTGCGGCGTAGTCGAGCGAGCGGGCGCGCCGCTCCGCCGTGCGGTAGAGCCCCGTGACGAGCAGCAGGAAGGCCATGATGAGGCCGACGACGAGCACGGCGAGGAGCTGGAACAACGTCGATCCCGCGATCTGCTGGCTGGGCCGCAGCGCGAACACCTCGACGCGCATGCGCCAGGTGCGGCCCGCCACGGAGATGTAGCGATCGAGTGACTCGGAGCTGCCGCCGCGCACGCTGTTGAAGCGGGTGGCGATGGGCACCTCCGCCTGGGGGTGCGTGGCATCGCTCACGGTGACGCGGACGTTGTTCCAGACGACGCTGCGGTACACCTCGCGCAGCATGTCGCCCACCGCGTACACACCGACGCCGTAGCCGAGCACGCGTCGATCCGCTGCGCCGCCACTGGGCGCCATGACCGGGTCGACGATGAGCATGCCCGTCTGGGAGCCCTGCGCCTGCACGAGCGTGATGGGCGCCGTGGCGGCGGGGAGTCCCGTCCGGGTTGCGCGTGCGATGGCGGCCGCCCGCGACGGGTTGGACGCCAGGTCATAGCCGAGCGCGGGGGCATTGCCCGCGAGCGGCTGGATGTAGGTGACGACGACGTGCTCGGGCCGTGCCGCAGCAGGCACCATCGCCCCGGTTGCGTCGTGCTCGGTGAGGTGGAACGCGGGATCCTGCAGCAGACGACGCTGCCTCGCCTCGAAGGCCGCCCGCTGCGCCTGCGGGACGAGGGGCGCCCATTCGAGTGCCCGGAGCGAGGCATTGCGGTGCAGCAACGGCTGGGCGAAGCGCTCGAAGCCGGCGGGCGTCACTGCGTCCGTGGCCCGGAAGAGACCGGCCGTGCTCATGAGCAGCTGCATGTGACGGTCGAGCGTCTGCTGCAGTTGCATCTGCGCCAGATCGGCCGTGGTCTGCGCACGAAGGCTGAGCTCCTGCGCCACGAGTGCGGTGGACTGCAGGAAGGACGCGAATGCGACGAGCGCGATGACGAGCGCAGGGCCAGCGACCGCCAGACGCCGTCCCTCCCAGGCGTTCTCCATGACGCGCAGTGCCATGAGCACCACGGGGGCGATGAGCAGGATGCCGATGGTGTCGGCGCTCCAGCCGCTGAACCAGGAAGCGGGGGCGTCGCTCGTGGTGAGTGTGCCGACGGCCAGCCGGAGCCCGGTGATGATGGAGGAGGACAGGACGGAGCCCACCGGCCCGGCGAGCACGAGGAAGCGCACCACCTCGCCCACCTGGTCCAGGGCTGCGAGGGGGCCGACGACCCTGCGCACGATCCAGGCGGCAACCCCGGCCTGGAGGGTGACCGCGAGCGCCGTACCAACCACGAGCACCGGGCTCGTCGGCAGCGCGTCCCCGGACCACTGCCCGGCGAGCAGGCCGAGGAACACCCCGGGGAGCACCACCGCGCCATCGACATAGGCCAGCGCGAAGGCCACACCGGCGGGCGCCCAGAAGGGCACCGGCAGTTGGGCGTCACCAACCACTTCGAGGGTGAGGAACTCGAGCAGGGCGACGAGTAGCGCCGCACGGCCGGCACGAAGGAGCACGTGACGAAGCCCGCGAGCCACGGTCATACGTCCCCCACCCCAGCGTCACCCGCCCCGTCAGTTGCCCGAGCCTACTGCGGGCAGGTGACGGAATCACGGGTTGCCCCTGCCTGCCGGCCGCCCGGAATCCCGGGCGCACATCCCGTGTGGCCCGCGCCCCGCAACCGGCGCTTCACTCCGTGACGACCCCGCGACACGCCGTGTCGCAGGGGTCGTCACGGAGTGAAGCGCCGACACGGGCGCCGGCGTAACGGCCGGACGATTCCGGGAGGTGCGGCCGCAGGTGCTGTCCTTCGTCCCGATACCTCGCACCACCGAGGCGGTTAGCATGGCGGTGATGGAGTCCACCGCCCCCTCGGGCACCCGGCTCCCGTCGGCTCGCGATGCCGTCCGCGGACGGCGTTGGGACGACGCGAGGCGTGAGTCCCCCGAGCGCATGTACGCCGCGTTCCTCGCTGAGGGGCGGACGGCGGACGAGGCGCTGCGCTTCCTCGTCGCCCTCCTCGCCTGGCCCATCGGTGCCGATGCGGGCTTGTTGCTGCGCCTCGAGCACGGCGAGGCCACCGTCCTGGCGGAGGCCATGGAGCAGGTGCCCGCGTGGTCGGACCCGGCCTTGCGTGACGCCGCCCGGGAGGCGGCCGCCGAGGCCGCCCGACGTCTGGGGCACGATCGCTTCACCCTGTCCGAGGGCGACGAGCCGTTGCCGGCCTGGTGTGCATGGGCCCTCGGCGCTCCCGGCCCCGACGCCGCCGTCCTGCTGCTCTTTGTGACGACGAGCCCGGATGCGGCGGTGGTGCGGGCACGCGCCGATCGCGTGGTCGACCTGCTCGCGGTGGCCGTGGCCGGACGCCATCCGCTGCCCGGTGGGGCACGTCTGTCCACGCGCCAACTATCGGTGCTGCGCCACCTCGCCGAGGACCTCACGATGCGCCAGATCGCCTCGCGCATCGGCTTCAGCGAGTCCACCGTGCGCATGGAGTCGCTCGCCATCTACCGCGTCCTCGGCGTGCACGACCGTCACGAGGCCGTGAGCGTCGGCATCACCACGGGCCTCATCGCCGCAACCCGCTGACCCTGCGCACGCCAGCGCTGCCGCCGTCGCGGGCTCCCCAACCGGCGCTTCACTCCTCGACGAGCCTCGCGACACAGCGTGTCGCGGGCTCGTCGAGGAGTGAAGCGCCGAAAGGGCACGCCGTGATCGGTCGCCAAACGTGCCAGGGCGGCCTGGGCGGACAGTGCTCGTTGCGGGTGGCGCCCCGCCAGCGCCCGTGACGTCGCCTGCCCAGAACGGTGAGCGACGCCTGCCGTGGACGGTGAACGGCGGCTGTCGCGGACGGTGAGCGACGCCTGCCGTGGACCATCAGCGATCGCGGCTGGGCGTCAGGTGCCGAACCAGTCACGGACGTGGTCGACGATGGCGCGATCGAAGCGGTCGTCGCTGTGCCGCGCCTGCAGCCATCCGGCGAAGTCACCACCCGCGCACACGTCAAGCTCGGCCCGGCAGGCCGCCGTGTCGGTGACGGCACGCAGCAGCATCGCCTCCGCCTCCTGCGCCGTGCGGTAGCGGAACGGATACGTGGGCGGCAGCAGGTCGCGCGCCCAGGGCAGGTCGGGGAAGACGCCGACAGCGCCGGCCGCAAGCGCCTCCACGTACTCAAGGCCGTACGACTCCTCACGCGACGTGGCGAGGAACGCCGTGGTGCGCGACAGCGCCTCCCAGTAGCCCTCCCGCGTCGCCGTGAGCGGCCCCACCCACGCCCACCGCCGACTGCTGAGGTCCATCGCCAGCTCACGGATGAGGTGCGTCTCATGCAGCCGGGCCTCGACGACGATCGGCGTGCGTCGCGCCACCCGCTCCACGATGTCGATGAACAACTGCGGCCGCTTGCGCTCCGACAGGTAGATGGCCGGGTACAGCACCACCGGCACCTCCGGCTCACGGCGCGGCTGCACGTGCTCCCGACGGAAGCCGAGGTTCACCCAGCCGATGCGGGCACCGGCCGCAACCTGACGCACCGTGAGTGCGTCGACAACCTCGTGCACCTCGATCGCGGTGTGCTCCGAGTTGGCGAACGTGGGAAACAGCCCGCACGACAACGCGAGTTCGGCCCGTTGCACCGGATGCGTAACCTCGGACGTGCTCCACCACACGAAGTTCATGATGTGCGGCTCCTCGCAGGTGGCGTGCAGCACGTCCCACACATGCAGCGAGTCGAGCACGTCCATGTTCACGACGATGGTGTCGCTGCCCGTGACGAACCCCAACGGCACGACGTCGAAGCCGTCGCCGTGGCGCGGCCCATCGCCGATCACCTGCGCGCCCGGGAACACGCGCAGCAGCCGCCGCACGAGCGTGGCACCCGCGTCGCGACCGGCGATGTGCCCGTCCTCATCAACCCGCACACCGGCGAGCTTCACGGCGATCCTCATCGCGACACCTCCACGGCATGTGCAGCGGCAGCCCGCTCGGGCGACTCGTCCACCTCGGCCGGGTCGGCCTCCTCGCGGATGCGCATCGCATAGAACGAGCGATGGACGAACACCATGGACGCGAGCAGGAACACCCCGGACAGCACGGTGACGAGGGTGCCGAGCCCACGATCGCGCAGGTTCACGGCGAGTTCCACGGCGAGCAGCCCGAACAGGGTCGTGAACTTGATGACCGGGTTGAGCGCGACGGACGAGGTGTCCTTGTAGGGATCGCCCACGGTGTCGCCGACGATGGTGGCGTCGTGCAGCGGCGTGCCCTTCGCATGCAGGTCGACCTCCACGATCTTCTTCGCGTTGTCCCAGGCGCCACCCGCGTTCGCCATGAAGATGGCCTGGTACAGCCCGAACACTGCGATCGACACGAGGTAGCCGATGAAGAGGAAGGGCTCGGCGAACGCGAATGCGAGGGTGGCGAAGAAGACCCCGAGGAACATGGTGAGCATGCCCCGTTGCGCGTACTGGGTGCAGATCTCGACAACGCGACGCGAGTCCTCAGCGCTCGCCTTCGTGACACCGTCGAGCCGGATGGTGCGGGCAATGAAGCCCACCGCGCGATGTGCGCCCGTGGTGACGGCCTGCACCGATGCGCCGGAGAACCACGAGATGACGGCACCACCCGCCACGATGCCGAGCAGGAAGGGCCAGTGCAGCAGTGACAGCTTGTCGAGGTCCCGGGTGAGCCCGTCGGTGAGGCTCATGATGATGGAGAACGTCATGGTGGTGGCACCGACGACGGCCGTGCCGATGAGCACCGGCTTCGCCGTCGCCTTGAAGGTGTTGCCCGCACCGTCGTTCTCCTCGAGCATGAGCTTCGCGCGATCCCATTCGATGTCGAAGCCATGCTCGCGCCGCACCTCGTCGGCGATGCCCGGGATCTCCTCGATGACCGACAGTTCGTAGACGCTTTGGGCGTTGTCAGTGACGGGACCGTACGAATCGACGGCGATGGTGACGGGCCCCATGCTGAGGAAGCCGAACGCGACGAGCCCGAAGGCGAACACCGCCGGCGCCACCATGAGCGCAGCCAGGCCC
>JAKALQ010000104.1 GCA_021824095.1 Actinomycetes bacterium | reverse complement strand
GGCGCGCATGTCCATGTAGTGCATGGTGACGTCCGCCAGCGGCAGGGCACCCATGATGAGCTGGTTCTGCTTGATCGAGTACATGCAGCAGAACTTCGAGCAGAGGGGGTTGCCGACCGTCTTGTCACGCGACCCCGTGCAGGAGATGTAGGCGATCCGGTCGGGCACCTTGCCGTCGCTGGGACGCAGCACGTTGTTGAAGGGGCGAGTGGGCGCGAGCAGGCGATCCATCTGCATGCCGGTGATGACATTCGGGAAGCGCCCGAAGCCGTACTCCGGCTTGAGATCCGCCGCGAAGAGCTTGTGCCCCGTGGCCACGATGACGGCACCCACATGGAACGCATGCTCCTGATCGCGCTGGTCCATGCGGATGGCGAAGGCCGGACAGGCGTTGACGCACTCCTGGCATTCCGAGCACACACCACAATCCAGGCAGGAACCGGCGCCCGCGCGAGCCTGCGCCTCCGTGAGCGGCTGCTCGATCTCATCGAAGGTCGTGGGCCGCGGGAGCAGGATCACCTCGCCGGTGATGGGATCACGATGACCGAAGCGCTCCTGACGGGCCAGGACCACCGCCTTGTCCATCGTGGGCAGCAGCGCATCGAGCTCGGGAAGGCCCGTGAGCGGTTCGCCCCTGAGCCACTGGTCCACACTGTTGGCAGCACGTCGACCCGCACCGATCGCACGCGTGATGTCGGTCGCACCGGTGGCGACATCACCGGCTGCGAACAGGTAGGGCGTGTCGGTCTGCAGGGTGCGTGCATCGACCATGATGCGGCTGCCGCCGACGGTTCCGATGAGCGTGCGGTAGAGCTGGGCATCGGGGGCCATGCCAATGGCAGAGATCACCGCATCACAGGCAACGACGTACTCGCTGTTGGGCACCGGTTCGGGGCGACGACGACCCGAGGCATCGGGCGCACCGAGTTGCATCCGCTGCAGCCGGATGCCAGTGACGGCACCCGTGCCATCGGTCTCAACGGCCACGGGCGCGACGAGCAACTCGAAGGTGACGCCCTCGCGCTCCGCGTCGTCCGCCTCCACATGGTGGGCAGGCATCTCGGAGCGGCCACGCCGGTAGGCGACTCGCACCTCGGTTGCCCCGAGTCGGCGCGATACACGGGCCGCATCCATCGCCACGTTGCCACCACCGATGACGACGACACGCTTGCCGGTGAGGTCCGGTGCCGCGTCGTTGGCGACGTCGCGCAGGAAGTCGAGGCCGGTGAAGACGCCCGTGGCGTCCTCGCCGGGGATCTCCATCGCCGTGGCCAGCTGCGTGCCGGTCGCCACGATGATCGCGTCGTAGCCAGCGTCCTTCAGTGCGGCAAGGTCACGGACACCGGCGTTGCACTCGATGTCGACGCCGATGGCACGAACGTTGTCGATGTCGGCATCGACGACGTCCTGGGGCAGGCGGTAGGTGGGAATGGCGTGACGCAGGAAGCCGCCAGCCTCCGCGCGCTGCTCGAGCACCTTCACGGCGTAGCCCTTACGTGCCAACTGCCATGCCGCCGTGAGACCGGCTGGACCCGAGCCGACGATGGCCACACGACGACCGTTCGGTTCCGGGATCTCGATGCCCGGACCATCGTGGGTGGTGTGGTGGGTATCCGATGCGAAGCGCTTGATGAGGCGGATCGGCACCGGCGCCTCGAGTGCGCCACGCGTGCACTCGCCCTCGCAGGGGGCGTAGCAGGCGCGGCCGAGCGTGCCGACGAGCGGGGTGGCGTCGAGCACCAGCTGGTACGCCTCCTCGTCCTTCCCGCTGCGGACGAGCGAGACGTAGCCGTGGGCCTTGATGCCCGCAGGACAGGCAGCGATGCACGGGGAGGTTCCCTCGCGCTGCAGCACGGCCTTCTTCGGCACAGCCTGGGGGAAGGGGATGTAGGCCGCTCGACGCGCAGCGAGGTTGGCATTGAACTGATCGGGCACGGCCACCGTGCACGCGAGCTGGCAGGCATCGCAACCTGTGCATGCCGACCAGTCGACGAACTTCGCCTTCTCCGTCACACGGGCCACGAAGCTGCCGTCATCTGCGCGCGTGATGCCCGCGACCTCGCTGTAGGTCATGGTGGTGATGTTGGGGTGGTTGATCGTCGAGGACATCTTCGGGCCGGAGATGCAGCTCGCACAGTCGAGCGTGGGGAACACCTTGCTCAACAGGATCATTCGTCCGCCGACGCTGGCCTCCTTCTCGACGAGGAGCACCTTGTACCCCATGTCGGCCATCTTGATCGACGACTCCATGCCGCCGATGCCGCTGCCCACCACCAGGACGTCGTAGTCCACTGCAGTCTCCGTGTTCGTGTGCCACCGGAATGCCGGCGACGGGTTCAGATGAAGAGGTTGACGTTCGATTCGTCGGCTTCGCCGAGGTATGCGGCAACACCCGCGTACTCGATGTCGTCGATGAGCTCCTCCTTGCGGATGCCCATGACGTCCATCGACATCGTGCAGGCGATGATCTTCACGCCCTGTTCGCGTGCGCTGTCGATGAGCTCGGTGAGCGACATGACGTTCTCGTCGCGCATGACACGCTTCATGAGTCGTTGCCCCACACCGACGAAGTTCATCTTCGACAGTGCCTGCCGCTCCGGCCCGCGTGCCATCATGCGCCCGAACATCCGCTGCAGGCCGCTCTTCGTGGCCGACACCGACGACGGCGTTGCCTCAGGCTTGCGCAGGGCATTGAGGCCCCAGAAGGTGAAGAACAGCACCACCTCGTCGTCCATGGCGGCTGCGCCATTGGCGATGATGAAGGCCGCCATCAACTTGTCGTACTCACCGCTGAACACGATGATCGTCTTCTTGGCCATGATCGGTCCCTCTTCCTATGCGGCGACGACCGGCCGGATGGCCTTGAGCGCCGCGGAGAACTCGCGCATGTAGTTGGCGAAGGGCTCGGCACACACCGAGCAGACGGCCGCCATCTTGAGCCGCTCGGCCGCGATGCCGTGCTCACGCATGAGGGCCTGGGCCGTGACGACGATGTGCGCGGTGCGCTCCGCGCAATCGGGGAGGTAGGCACATTCCTCACCATCGGAGGCGACGAACACGCCATCAAAGCCGTGCTGCAGGGCATGCAGGATCCACGACGGACGCAGTCCGCTGCTGCACGGAACCGCCATGGTCTGCACGGCCGCCGGGTACTCAAGGTGCCGGGAGCCGGCAAGGTCGATGCCCGGATCGGAGATGTTGATTGTGGAGAAGACGAGGATGTGCGGGCTGCCGTCGTGTTCGGCGGACATCGGCTTACTTCGTCTTCTTGAGGTACAGGTGGATGACACCGGCCTCATCGAAGGCACCGAGGTAGTCGTGGCCCATCTTCTTCGACCACGCGGGGACGTCCTTCAGGGTGCCGGAGTCGGTGGCCAGGATCTCCATGACGTTCCCCACCGGCACACCGCCGATCTGCTTCTTGGCCGCGAGGATGGGACCTGGGCAGGAGACACCGCGAGCGTCAACGACGTGGGTGTTCTGCAGGGTCTTGAGTTCTTCGACGGTCGCGCTCATGTGGGTTCGCCCTCTCGATGTCTCGGTCCCAGAGCCTTGTGCGATACCAGGGGAGCGGGACCTGCGGCGCCCCCGAGATCGGGCGTTGAGGCGGTCGCGCGACGTCCAACGTGCAGGAGTGAAACTACCCCCGGGGGTAGCGCGGCACAGGTGGCCGAACGTCCTCACGCCCGGTGAGGTGTGTCACGATGGGCGGTAGTTTTCATCCGACGAACGTAATAACTCGCGGGTACGACTGTTGCAATCACACGATCAACGGCACAGGAGGTGACTGCCTCCGCAGCAGAGCCACCAGACGATGCGAGCCCTCAACGCTGCTGTGAGAAGAACGTGCGCAGCAGCGCCGCGCTCTCGTCCGCCCGCACACCCGCGATCACCTCGGGTCGGTGGTTGAGTCGACGATCGCGCACCACATCCCACAGCGAGCCCACGGCGCCCGCCTTGTCATCCACGGCACCGAAGACGAGCCGGGCGATGCGCGCGTTCACGATGGCGCCGGCGCACATGGTGCACGGCTCGAGCGTCACGACGAGGGTGCACCCCTCCAGCCGCCACTCCCCCCTCGCCTCCGCAGCGCGGCGCAGGGCCAGCACCTCGGCATGCGCGGTGGGATCACCGGTGGCCTCACGCTCGTTGTGACCGCGGCCGATCACCTGCCCCGACGGATCCAGCACCACGGCCCCGATGGGCACATCCGCACCGGCACTCGCTGCCTCCGCGAGCGCCTCGAGCATGGCGCGATCATCGGCGTCGCTGGGCCTCATGGGCCCCATTGTGCCGCTCGGGATCGGTAGCCTTGCCGCATGCGCACCCATGTCGCGGACCACCCGCTCATCGCCCACAAGCTCACGGCCCTGCGCGACGAGCGCACGTCATCACCGGAGTTCCGGCGCCTGGCCGACGAGCTCGTGACGCTGCTCGCGTACGAGGCCACGCGCCACATCCGCGTCGAGCCCATCACGGTGCGCACGCCCGTCGCCCTGGCAGAGGGCGTGGCCATCGCGAACCCCAAGCCGCTCGTGGTGCCGATCCTCCGTGCCGGCCTCGGCATGCTCGAGGGCATGATGCGCCTGCTGCCGAACGCCGAGGTCGGATTCCTCGGCATGGTGCGCGACGAGCACTCCCTGCTCGCCTCCACCTACGCCGAGCGCATCCCCAAGGACATCGCCGGGCGTCAGGTGTACATGCTCGACCCGATGCTTGCGACGGGCGGCACGCTCGTCACCGCCATCCGCATGATGCTCGATCGTGGTGCCACCGACGTCACCGCCATCTGCCTGCTCGCCGCACCCGAGGGCCTGCAGCGCGTCGATGATGAGTTCGACGGTGCCGCCAACGTCACCATCGTCACTGCTGGCCTCGATGAGCGACTCAACGAGCACGGCTACATCGTGCCGGGTCTCGGTGACGCAGGAGACCGCCTCTACGGCACCGTCTGACGCGCCGCTCCACACACGCACACGGGCCCGCACCTTCCGGTGAGGGCCCGTCGACGTTCACTGCTCGACGAGGAAGTTCTGGAACTGCCACGGGTCATCGTGGTCGAGCTCCAGCCCATCCCAGGCCGCGAACAGGTCGTAGCGGTTGCGCAGCGGCGTCCAGTCCGACGCCACCGACCGGATCTCGCCCAGGAACGGCGCCGCGAGGTCGAGCACCGCACGCCAGGGCAGGTCATCGGGT
>JAKALQ010000024.1 GCA_021824095.1 Actinomycetes bacterium | reverse complement strand
TGTCTTCGCCTCCGGCGAGGACAAGAAGATCCTCGGTTCGCTGCGCGAACGCGGATGGCTGCCCGGCGGCAATCGCCGAGTCAATGCGCGTGCGTGCCGCATACGCACGAGCGCGCAACCGGTCATCAACCGGTTGCCACACGACCGGAGCGAACGCTTCGGTCCAGTCCGCGGCGATGTGCCAGGCATTGCGCGCTTCGACCGACGCCCGGGACTGCCGCTTCGGCTTCCCGCCTCGCGTCGTCACAACCCGTGGAGCATCCGCATTCGCCCGCTTGCTGCGCCGCTTGATCTTCGGTCCATCTTCCGGGTCCGGTCGCTTCTTGCTGCGCTGCTTGGGTAGTTCGCCGTCATTGGCACGGGCAACACGGTCCAGTTCGGCCTCCTCGGTCCGCAACGCCCACCGGGAGACATCCGAGTAGGAGGCACCGCGCGAGAGCTGGTCGAGGCCTCGGGCGACGGTGCGAGCCGGCCACGAGTGTTGACGGGCCACAGCCGGCTCACCTCGATGGACACCACGATGCTCGTCACACACATCGCAGCGTTCACCGGCAGCATGGATGTGCTGGCGCGCCAGCGGCGGCACGAACGAGTGGAACTCGCTGCGGTCATCAGGGTTGGGGTAGCAGCGGTAGCGCTGTCTCGGCACCGGAGAGCGACTGCCATAGGTGCCGTCCCGCACCACTTTGCCCGTGGTGTGCTTCGGACACGGGGGTGGCTGCTGGGCTACGGGTGATACGACGAGTGCGTCGGCTGTGACGACGACCGTGAAATGGTGTGCCTCGCCGACCAGGGGCGTGCACAGGTAGCGCCGGTTCGATCCGGTCTTCGTCTCCCTGGCGCCGCGCGCGACCACGTGGCTCCCGCGGTGGGCTGGGTCAGGGCAGCGTGCAGCAGGGACTGTGCGCGGTCGACCGCGTTTGCCGCTCCCCACGTTGGCCCCCAAGTGCCTGCGTGGTTCTCATGCTACGGGATTTATGCACCATCTGTCACAGCCCGCTGCCGAACTCAGCCTCGGCTGATCCTCACCACGGCAGCGGCAGCACGCGCAGCCGGTCGCCCGCCGCGGCACCACCCGGTTGCGTCACGAGCATGCAGTCGGACTGGGCGATGCCGCGGAGCATGGCCGAGCCCCAGAACTCGGTCGGCGTTGCCTCATCGCCCTGACGGCGGGCGGGCATGAGCCGCACATCCGTTCCCGGTGCAGCGATGGCGGCCGTCGTGCGGCAGGTGCCGGCGTCCGGCAGGGCCACGCCCGCCATGGCCTGCAGCAGCGGCTCGGCGAAGGTGAGGAAGCCTGCGACGGCCGCGAGCGGGTTGCCGGGCAGTCCGATGACGAAGCGGCCGTCCGGCAGCTGCGCCAGCAGCATCGGGTGGCCGGGGCGCACGCGCACCTCATCGACGAGCAGGGTGGCGCCCAGTGCCTCGAGGGCCGCATGCATGTGGTCGACGGGCCCGCGTGCGGTGCCGCCCGTGGTGAACACGAGGTCGGCGGTGGTGGTGCGCAGTGCCTCGATGTGGGCATCGAGGGTGTCGGCGACGTGGCGCACTCCCCGCTGCGCGCAGCGCCAGGGGGCGCTCCAGGCGAGCACCTGCACGCCGAGGGCGTCCCGCACGTGGCCCGGGGTCGGGATGCCGCTCGTCACCACTTCGTCACCGAGGACGAGCGCCTCGACCGACGGTGGCTCGTGCACCAGGAGGGTGTCGAGGCCGACGAGTGCGGCGAGCCCCACGACGGGGGGCGTGACGCGGGTGCCGGCGGGCAGCAGCGCGTCACCCGCGGTGGCCTCGTCACCCGCGCGACGGATGTCCTCGCCGTCGCTCGGTGCGCGATCAGCGCGGAGGGTGCCCTCGGCCTCGGTGCCCCACTCGCGTCGCAGCACGGCACTGGCCCCGGCGGGCACCGCCGCCCCGGTCGCGATGCCGATGGCCTCACCGGCCGCGAGCGCCGGCGGCAGCGAGCCGGCGAGCACTCGGCCGATCACGCGCCAGGGCCCCGTGTCGGCCACCGCCCACCCGTCCATCATCGAGGTGTCGAAGGCCGGCACCCCGATGCGAGCGGAAAGGGGGCTGGCCAGCGTGTGGCCGATGGCATCGACGATGGGCAGCTCGCGCACCGGTCTGCGGCTGGCCGCACGGTGTGCGGCGGCGCGGGCGTCGTCCCAGCTGGGTTCGTGCAGCGTCACCCTCGCAGCGTAGGCGCCCCTGCGCCGGTGGGGGATGGGAGGATCACGGCATGGTGCAGCGTGCGGCGATCATCGTGGTCGGCGGGGCGGGCCGTCGTCTCGGTGGGGTCGCCAAGCCCTGGCTGCTCGTGGGCGGGCGTCCCATCGTCGACCACGTCATCGACGCCACCCGTGCGCACGTCGACGACATTGTGCTCGTCGGCACGGTCCCCGCACATGCCCGCCGCCGTGATGATGTGCGCTGGACCGTCGAGGAGCCGCCCGGCGCTGGCCCTGCGGCCGCGGTACGCGCCGGCGTCGCACTGCTCGATCCCGGCGTGGATGAGGTGCTGCTGCTTGCCGGTGATGCACCCGATGTCGCCGCCACGATCGAGGCACTCTGCGGCCGTCCGCTGGATGGTGATGGTGTTGTCGCCCTCGTGGACGACCAGCCCCAGTTCCTGTTGGCGAGACTTGATCGGCAGTCGCTCGTGCGCGCCCTCGACCAGGGTGGCGCATCGATGCGTTCCGTGTTCGACCATTTGCAGACGCACGGTGTCGCGAGCCATGTGCTGGATGCCGACACATGGGAGGATGTCGTGCGGCTACGAGCAGGGAGTGGTGCGATGACCGGGAACGCCTGGCTCGATGAGGCGGCGCAGGTGCTCGGCATCGATGCGGCCATCGACATCGACGCCGTGCTCGCCCTCACCCGCGATGTGGCGCATGGGCTGGAGCGCAAGTACGCACCGCTCACCTCGTACCTGCTCGGCTACGCCGCCGCTGCGCGCGGCCTCGACGCCGCGGCCGTCGCCGCCCTTGCCGAGGAGCTCGGTCGCCGCGCACGGGAGCACGGCAGCAATGGCTGACCTCACGCACCTCGATGCCAGCGGCACGGCCCACATGGTCGACGTCTCGGCGCGCCCCGTCACCGAGCGCGCGTCCACAGCGCGAGGCCGCGTGGTGCTCGCGCCCGCCACCGTCGCCCTCATCCGTGATGCCGCAGTGCCGAAGGGCGACGTCATCGCCACCGCCCGCCTCGCGGGTGTCATGGCGGCCAAGCGCACGTCCGACCTGATCCCGCTGTGCCATCCCATCGCCATCACCTACGCCGACGTGCAGTGCACGGTGGAGGACTGGGGCGTTGCCATCACGGCCGACGTGCGCATCGCCGACCGGACGGGCGTGGAGATGGAGGCGCTCACAGCCGTGAGCGTCGCGGGACTCACGATCATCGACATGGTGAAGGCCGTCGACCCGGCGGCCATGCTCACCGACATCGCAGTGGCCACGAAGTCCGGTGGGCGCTCGGGAGACTGGAGGAACCCCCATGGATGAGATGGACAACATCACCTTCACCATCATCACCGCATCGGACCGCGCGAGCGCGGGCATCTACGAGAACAAGACCGGGCCGTGGATCGCCGAGCAGGTCGTCGCCGCTGGTGGCAAGGTGCTGAACCAGGTGCTCATCGCCGACGAGAAGCGCTCGATCGCCAATGAGATCAAGCACGGGCTCATCGGCGATGTCATCATCACGACGGGTGGCACGGGTGTGCACCCGCGCGACGTCACGCCCGAGGCCACGCTGCCGCTCCTCGACACCCTGCTGCCCGGCATCTCCGAGGCCATCCGCATGAAGGGCCTCGAGAGCACGCCGCGCGCCGTCATCAGCCGTGCCGTGGCCGGGTTCTCCGGCAAGACGCTCATCATCAACTTCCCGGGCTCCGAGGGTTCCGTCCATGACGCGTGGGACATCGTCGCGCCCGTCATCCCGCACCTCGTGCGCCAGCGCCAGGGCAACGAGGGGCACTGACCCGCACATTCTTAAGCGGGAGTATTCTGAATCAGTGTTCCTCGTCACGGATGCCCCGATCGACGTCACCGCGCTCCGTGCCGCGGTGACGGTTCCCGAGCACGGTGCCATCGTTGTGTTCGAGGGTGTGGTGCGCGATCACGATCGCGGCCGTGTCGTGCGCGCCCTCGAGTACCAGGTGCACCCCGGTGCGCAGGAGGCACTCGAGCACATCTGCGCCTCCGTCGCCGCCGAGGCGCCGGGCGTGCGACTGGCGGCCGTCCATCGCTACGGCCCGCTTGCCATCGGTGAGGTGGCGTTCGCTGCGGCCGTGTCGAGTGCGCATCGCGAACGGGCCTTCGCGGTCTGCGCGCTGCTCGTCGATCGGGTGAAGGCCGAACTGCCGATCTGGAAGCGCCAGGAGTTCGACGACGGCAGCCACGAGTGGGTGAACTTCGCATGACGCGCTTCGTCGATCGCTTCGGCCGCGAGCATCGCGACCTGCGCGTCTCGCTCATCGACAAGTGCAACCTGCGCTGCACCTACTGCATGCCATCTGAGCACATGACGTGGCTGCCCAGCGACACCCTGCTCACCGCCGACGAGATCGTGCGCGTCGTTCGCATCGCGACCGATCACGGCATCACCGATGTGCGCCTCACGGGCGGTGAACCGCTCGTCCGGGGGGACGTCGTCGACATCGTGCACCGCATCGCGACCCTGCCCACGCGTCCCGCGGTGGCCATGACGACGAACGGCGTGCGCCTTGCCGGCATGGTGGAGGCCCTGCGTGCCGCCGGCCTGCAGCGACTCAACATCTCACTCGACACCCTCGACGCGCGGCGCTTCCTCACGCTCACGCGACGCAACGAACTGCATGCCGTGCTCGACGGCATCGACGCCGCCATCGCCGCGGGCATTCGGCCCATCAAGCTCAACGCCGTGCTGGTGCGCGGGGTGAACGACGACGAGGCGCCGACCCTGCTGCACTGGGCCGTCGAGCGTGGCCTCGAGCTGCGCTTCATCGAGGAGATGCCGCTGTCGGTCGGCGGGCAGTGGTCACCGGATGCCCTCGTCACGAGCGACGAGGTGGTGGCGAGCCTCCGCGGCTTCGACCTGCAGCCCGTCGACGATGATCCGCACAGCCCGGCGCGACGCATGCGCATCGGCGGCACCGATGCGACGGTCGGCTTCATCTCCTCGATCTCGCGGCCCTTCTGCGGCGGCTGCGATCGGTTGCGTCTCACGGCGGACGGGCAGTTCCGCAACTGCCTGTTCGGCCGCGATGAGTACGACCTCCGCGGGCCCATGCGCGCAGGTGCAGACGATGACGCGCTCCTCGAGCGCATGATCGCGAGCGTGCAGGCGAAGCGTGCAGGGCATGGCACCGACGATCTCAGCCTCGTCGAACCGACGCGTGGCATGCACGCGATCGGTGGCTGACGCAGCAGGTGGCAGGAGCCGGTGACTCAGCCGCCGGCGAAGGGTGGGAGCACGTCCACGGTGTCGCCGGGTGCGAGCATCACGGCATCCTCGGCGTGCCGACGGACCCCGTTGTGCAGCATGGTCGCGATGGCGAGCAGCCGGGCCATGCGGGCGTCGAAGCGCGTGAGCAGCAGTGCGCGCAACTCGTGCATCGTCGTTGCCTCGAGTTCGAGCTCATCGACCCCGGTGATCTCGCGCCCCACGGCGTAGAACCGCACCCGCATGCTGCCTCCCCGGCCCAGTATGGCGGCCGTCACGAGCGTCGCGGGGCACCGGGTCGGGCGTAGCGCACCCAGGCGATGGCGATGCAGAGCACGGCGTACGCGGCACCCACCCAGTAGAACGCCACCGCGCCGAAGGTGACGAGTCCGATGCCGAAGAAGAAGGGCCCGTAGGCGGCGATGGCACTCGTCCAGCCGATGACGCCACCGGCCTGACGGCGTTCGAAGATCATCGGCATCTGCTTGAACGTGGAGGCGTTGCCGACGCCCGTGAAGAAGAAGATCGCCACCATCCCGATGAGGAAGCGGGTGAACTCGCTGCTGAGGCCGTCTGCGCCACTGGCGGGATCGGGCGTGAGGAACTGGATCGTGTAGAGGATGCTGCCGAGCAGGCCGACGCCCGAGACGACCGTCCAGATGCCGCCGCCCATGCGATCGGTGAGCGGGGCGAAGAGCACGCGCGCGCCAGCGCCGACGAGGGGGCCGATGAAGGCGTACTTCAGCGGATCGGGCACGGTGTAGCCGGCGATGAGGCCGTGCGTCGAGCCGTCGGCGAGCGTCTGCACGATGGCGTTGTTGCCGGCACCGTAGAGGTTCTTGATGAGCAGCCCGAACTGGCCGGACAGCCCCGAGAAGGTGCCGAAGGTCATGATGTAGAGGATCGTCATGAGCCAGGTGTCGGTATTGCCGAAGATGTCCATCTGCTCACGGACGTTGGCCTTCACGGGCACGCTCTTCAGCATGGTCCAGGCGATGATGACGCCGACGATCGTGAAGGGCACGTACACGTAGGCGGCGTTCTGCCACCACTGCTGGCTCACCACGTCCGTCGCCGGGTTGCGGAAGGTCTGCGAGGCGCCGAGGAAGCCCGCCATCGAGAAGCCGATGACCCAGGGGGTGACGAACTGCACGAGGCTCACGCCGAAGTTGCCGATGCCGGCCTGCAGTCCGAGTGCGGTGCCCGAGAGGCGGCGGGGGAAGAAGTACGAGGTGCTCGGCATGAATCCGGAGAAGGCGCCGCCGCCGATGCCGGACAGGAAGGCGAGCACCATGAAGGTCGTGTACGTCGTGTGCGGGTTCTGCACCGCGATGCCCCAGCCGATGAGGGGGATGAGGAGCAGGATGCCGGTGAGGCTCACCATGCGACGTGTGCCGAGCATCGGTGGCAGGAACATCCACACCAGCCGCAGCGTGCCGCCGGCCAGGCCGGGCATGGCCGCGAGCCAGTAGAGCTGGTCGGTCGTGAGGGTGAAGCCGAGGCCCTGCAGCTTCGGGGCGATGGCGCTCGCGAGGAACCAGGTGGCGAATGCGAGGGTGAGGTTGAAGGTGCTGATGATGAGGGTGCGCCATGCGATGCGCGCGTCCCAGCGCTCCTCCGGCTGCCAGTCCGTGAGCCATTCCCGTGATGCCGTACCCGCGTGCATGTCTGCCTCCCGGACGGCAAGTGTTTCTAAGCAGCCGAATCAAGAATAGGGACGATCGTCCCTATTCTTGATTCGGGCAGTAGAAAACAATGGGACGGAAGTCCCAGGGAGGCCCGATGCCGCAGCACATCGACGATCCGTTCATCGATCTCATGATCTCGGCGCGTGCGCTGCTCACCCGGGCCGACGTCTCACCGGACCATCGCGCGGTGCACCGGGTCGGTGGCCGCGAGGGCGACGCCTTCTACCGCAGCCGCTGGAGTCACGACAAGGTCGTGCGCTCGACACACGGCGTGAACTGCACGGGCTCCTGCTCCTGGAAGGTGTACGTCAAGGACGGTGTCATCACCTGGGAGACGCAGCAGACCGACTACCCGAGCGTCGGTCCCGACTCCCCGGAGTACGAGCCCCGCGGCTGCCCGCGTGGAGCCGCCTTCTCCTGGTACACGTACTCACCCACGCGGGTGCGCTACCCCTACATCCGCGGTCGACTCGCCGAGCTCTACCGCGAGGCCAAGCTGCGCGTCGGCGGCGACCCCGTCGACGCCTGGGCTGCCATCGTCGAGGACCCCGAGCTTGCCCGCAGTTACAAGGAACTGCGCGGCCGTGGCGGGCTCGTACGGACGACCTGGGACGAGGCCCTGGAGATCGTCGCCGCTGCCCAGGTGCACACCATCCGCCAGTACGGCCCCGACCGCATCGCCGGCTTCTCGCCGATCCCCGCGATGTCGATGGCCTCGCATGCGGCCGGAGCCCGCTACACCTCGCTCCTCGGCGGCACCATGCTCTCGTTCTACGACTGGTACGCCGACCTGCCGATCGCGTCGCCGCAGATCTGGGGTGACCAGACCGACGTGCCCGAGTCGGCGGACTGGTGGAACGCCAGCTACCTCATCATGTGGGGCTCCAACATCCCGACAACCCGCACGCCCGATGCGCACTTCATGACCGAGGCCCGCTACAAGGGGCAGAAGGTCGTGACCGTGAGCCCCGACTACGCGGACAACACGAAGTTCGCCGATGAGTGGCTGCCCGCGCAGCCGGGCACCGATGGTGCCCTTGCCATGGCCATGGGGCATGTCATCCTGCGTGAGTTCTACGTTGACGCGCAGGTCGACATGTTCCAGGACTACGCAAAGCGCTTCACCGACCTGCCCTTCCTCGTGACCCTGCGCGAGCACGGGGACGCCTGGGTGCCGGACCACTTCGTCACCGCTGCCGACCTCGGGAGCAGCGAGGAGGCGGCGGAGTGGAAGCCGGTGTTCCTCGATGCCCGGTCGCGCGGCGTCGTCGTGCCGAACGGCTCCATCGGCTTCCGCCACACAGAGTCCGGCATGGGGCGCTGGAACCTCGACCTCGGCGACGCCGACCCGCTGTTGAGTGTGCTCGACGATGCCGATGATCGTGTGGCCCTCGACCTGCCGCGCTTCGACGGCATCGGAGGCGAGGCGGGCGTGGTGCGACGTGGCGTGCCCGTGCGACGCCTCGGTGATCGGCTCGTCACCACCGTCTACGACCTGCTGCTCGCGCAGTACGGCGTGGGCCGTCCCGACCTGCCGGGCCAGTGGCCGACGGGGTACAACGACACCACCTCGCCCAACACCCCGGCCTGGCAGGAGGAGATCACCTCCGTCCCGGCAGAGGCGGTCATCCGTGTGGCACGCGAGTTCGCGGCGAACGCCCGCGATTCCGAGGGCAGGTCCATGATCACCCTCGGCGCCGGCACCAACCACTGGTACCACTCCGACGCGATCTACCGCGCCATCATCTCCCTCGTCCTGCTCACCGGGTGCCAGGGCCGCAACGGCGGTGGGTGGGCCCACTACGTGGGGCAGGAGAAGGCCCGACCCTTCACCGGCTGGGCACAACTCGCCTTCGGCCTTGACTGGGTGCGGCCGCCGCGCCAGATGGCCGGTACGGCCTTCTGGTACCTCGCCACCGACCAGTGGCGCTACGACGCCTTCAACGCGGAGGCCATCGCGAGCCCGCTCGGCAAGGGCCTCTTCCATGGCGTGGCCATGGCCGACACGTTGGCGAAGGCCACCCGCATGGGTTGGCTGCCGTCGTACCCAACCTTCGACCGCAACCCCATTGTGCTCGCGAAGGAGGCTGAGGCAGCGGGGCTGTCGATCGGCGACTTCATCGTGCGCGAACTGCGCGAGGACCGCCTGCGCTTCGCCTGCGAGGACCCCGATGCGCCCGAGAACTTCCCCCGCGTCCTCACCGTCTGGCGGGCCAACCTGCTCGGCTCGTCCGGCAAGGGCAACGAGTACTTCCTGCACCACCTGCTCGGCGCCCACGGAGCACAGAGCGGCCCCGAGACGCCGGAGCACCTGCGGCCGCGCGATGTCGTGTGGCGTGACGAGGCGCCAGTCGGCAAGCTCGACCTGCTCGTCTCGCTCGACTTCCGCATGACGAGCACGGGCCTGTTCTCCGATGTGCTGCTTCCGGCAGCCACCTGGTACGAGAAGTACGACCTGTCATCCACCGACATGCACCCGTACATCCACTCCTTCAATGCCGCGATCGCACCCCCGTGGCAGACGCGCAGCGACTGGGACGCGTTCCAGCGCATGGCGCAGGTGTTCAGTCACCTCGCGGCACGGCACCTCGGCACCGTGCGTGACGTCGTCGCCATGCCACTGCAACACGACACCGCCACCGAGCTGGCGCAACCCGGTGGTCGCGTGCTCGACTGGCGCCTTGGTGAATGCGAGCCCGTGCCCGGTCGCACCATGCCGTCGCTCGTCGTCGTCGAACGCGACTATGCCGCGGTCGGGGCGCAGATGTCGGCACTTGGGCCGAATGTGGAGCGCCTCGGCACCTCGGTGAAGGGCATCACGCTCAAGCAGCCCGACACGGTCGAGATCCTGAAGCGGACCAACGGGGTTGTCGTCGGCGGGCCGGCTGACGGGCGTCCGTCGCTGCGTCGCGCCGAGCAGGCCTGCGAGGCCATCCTCGCGCTCTCGGGCGTGTCGAACGGGGCCATCGCCGTCGCCGGCTTCGAACAGCTGGAGCGACGCACCGGCATGCGCCTCGCCGACCTTGCCGCCGAGCATGCGGGCAAGCGCATCACCTTCGCCGACACCCAGAGCCGCCCGCAGCCGGTCATCACCTCCTGGGAGTGGTCGGGCAGCGAGCACGGTGGTCGTCGCTACTCACCCTTCACCATCAACGTCGAACGCAAGAAGCCCTGGCACACCATCACCGGTCGCCAGCACTTCTTCCTCGACCACGACTGGATGTCCGAGCTTGGCGAGCAGTTCCCCACGTTCAAGCCGCCGCTCGACCTGCACGCGCTGGCGAACTACCCCGCGATCGGCGACGTGAGCGAGGCAGGCGTTGCCGTGCGCTACCTCACGCCCCACTCGAAGTGGTCCATCCACTCCGAGTACCAGGACAACCTGTTCATGCTCGCCCTCTCGCGCGGTGGCCCGGACATCTGGATGAGCGTCGAGGATGCCGCGAAGATCGGTGTGCGTGACAACGACTGGATCGAGGCCGTGAACCGCAATGGCATCGTCGTCGCCCGCGCCGTGGTGTCGCACCGCATGCCCGAGGGCACGGTGTTCATGTACCACGCGAAGGACCGCACAGTGGACGTGCCGCGCGTCGAGGGCACCGGCAAGCGCGGCGGCATCCACAACTCGCTCACGCGCCTGCTGCTGAAGCCCACCCACCTCATCGGCGGGTACGCGCAGCTGTCGTACGGCTTCAACTACTACGGCCCCACGGGCAACCAACGCGACGAGGTGACGGTCATCCGCCGTCGCTCGCAGGAGGTGACGTACTGATGAAGGTCATGGCCCAGGTCGGCATGGTGATGAACCTCGACAAGTGCATCGGCTGCCACACCTGCTCGGTCACCTGCAAGCAGACGTGGACGAACCGCCGTGGCGTCGAGTACGTGTGGTTCAACAACGTCGAGACGCGCCCCGGTGTCGGCTACCCGCGCGGGTATGAGGATCAGGAGAAGTGGGAGGGCGGCTGGGTCCGCGGTCGCAACGGCAAGCTGAAGCTGCGTTCCGGCGGTCGCCTGAAGAAGCTCTCGCAGATCTTCAGCAATCCCAACCTGCCCGGCCTCGACGACTACTACGAGCCGTGGACGTACGACTACGACACGCTCATCAGTTCCCCCGTCATCGACACCGTGCCCGTCGCACGTCCCAAGTCGCTCATCACCGGTCGCGACATGAAGATCCAGTGGAGCGCGAACTGGGACGACGACCTGGGTGGAGCGCCGGAGACGGCTCCGAAGGATCCGATGCTCAAGGGCATCGAGGAGCGCGTGAGCTTCGACTACCAGAACGCGTTCATGTTCTACCTGCCGCGCATCTGCGAGCACTGCCTCAACCCCTCCTGCGTCGCCTCCTGCCCGTCGGGTGCGATGTACAAGCGCAGCGAGGACGGCATCGTGCTCGTCGACCAGGACGCCTGCCGCGGCTGGCGCATGTGCGTCTCGGGGTGCCCGTACAAGAAGGTGTACTTCAACCACCGGTCGGGCAAGGCCGAGAAGTGCACCCTGTGCTACCCGCGCCTCGAGGTGGGGCAGCCGACCGTGTGCGCCGAGACCTGCGTGGGGCGCCTGCGCTACCTCGGGTTGTTCCTCTATGACGCCGATCGCGTCCTCGAGGCGGCCTCGGTGCCGAACGAGCAGGACCTGTACAAGGCCCAACTCGACGTGCTCCTTGACCCGCATGACGCCGACGTCATCGCCCAGGCCCGACGCGACGGCATCCCCGATGACTGGCTCGAGGCAGCCCAGCGCTCGCCCGTGTATCGCCTCGCGAAGGACTTCCGCGTCGCGCTGCCGCTGCACCCGGAGTACCGCACCATGCCGATGGTCTGGTACATCCCGCCGCTGTCACCGATCGTCGACGCCCTCTCGCGCAGTGGGCACGACGCAGAGGATGCCGGCAACCTGTTCGGTGCCATCGACACGTTGCGCATCCCCGCGCAGTACCTCGCCAACCTCATGACCGCGGGCGACGTGACCGTCATCAACGACGTGCTCGCGCGCCTCGCCGCCATGCGCTCGTACATGCGTGACGCGAACCTCGGCAACCCCTTCGACGACCGCATCCCCGATGCCGTCGGCATGACCGGTGATGAGATGCGCGAGATGTACCGCCTGCTCGCGATCGCGAAGTACGAGGAGCGCTACGTCATCCCGGCCGCCCACAAGGAGGTGGCATCCCGCCTCGACGAGGAGATGCCCGGCTGCTCGGTCGACTTCGACGCCGTGCCCGGGGGGCCGGAGACCGCGTTCGGCGGCAGCCGCGTCACGCCCGTGGCCATCGAGAGCTTCCATCTCACGAAGCAGCGCGCCGAGGCCCAGACTCATGCCCAGCTGCAGGAGGGGGCACCCGATGCCTGACGACCGCCGCCGGCTCTACGCCGCCCTCGGCATGCTGCTGCAGTACCCCGAAGCGGGGTTCGCCCGCCTGCTGCCGCAGGTGCGCGCCCTCGCCGACGCGACCCCGGCCGCGGAGGGGCTCAGCCCCTTCCTCGATTGGCTCGCGCAGACCCCGCTCCTCGAGGCGCAGGGACACTATGTCGAGCTCTTCGACCGTCGTCGCCGGGCCTGCCTGTACCTGTCGTACTACCTCAACGGTGATACCCGCCGCCGGGGCATGGCCATCGTGCGCTTCAAGGAGCTCTACGCCGAGCACGGGTGGCAGGCGGGGGACGCCGAGCTGCCCGACTTCCTCCCGACCGTCCTGCAGTTCACTGCGGTCTCCGACCGCAGCGTGGGCGAGCAGGTGCTCGCCGGGCACCGCGCCGGGCTCGAGGTGCTGCATGGCGCCCTGCTCGACGCACGCTCGCCCTACCGCCACCTCACGGCGGTGCTCCTCGACCTCGTCCCCGAGGCCACCGAGACCGACCACGAACTCGCGATGCGGCTCATCGAGCAGGGGCCGCCAGCGGAGCTCGTGGGCCTCGAACCCTTTGCCCTGGCCCAGGAGGTGGGCGCACGATGATCGACAGCAGTGTCTTCTGGGTCGCCGGCCCGTACACCGTCACCCTCGTGTTCATCGCCGGCATGGTGTGGCGCTACCGCTATGACCGCTACGGCTGGACGAGCCGCTCGTCGCAGATCTACGAGTCGCGCCTCCTGCGCATCGCGAGCCCCATGTTCCACACCGGGATCCTGCTCGCGCTCCTCGGGCACATCGGGGGCCTCGTCATCCCCGCCGAGGTGACGAGTGCCGTCGGCATCTCCGAGTCGCTGTACCACGCGGTGGCCGTCGCCCTCGGCTCCTTCGCCGGGTTGCTCGTGGTGGTCGGCCTCATCGCGCTCATCTACCGCCGACGCACGAACACCCGGGTCTTCCTGGTCACCACCCGCATGGACAAGCTCATGTACGTGGTACTCGGCACGGTGACGGGCCTCGGCGTGTGGAACACCCTCGGCGTGCAGCTGTTCGGGGTCGGTGGGTATGCCGGCGGCTACAACTACCGCGAGACGGTGTCGGTGTGGTTCCGCTCCATCGCCTGGTTCCAGCCCCGGCCGGAGCTCATGGTGCACGCCCCGCTGTCGTTCCAGCTGCACATCATCGCGGCGATGCTCCTCATCGCCATCACCCCCGTGACGCGCCTCGTCCACATCTTCTCCGTGCCGGTCGGCTACCTGTCCCGGCCCTACCTGGTGTACCGCAGCCGCGACGCCGCCACCCGGCCCGTCCAGCGCGGCTGGGAGCCCACCCAGACACGCTGACCGGTCCGACCGCCCCCCTCGTCGCCTGCCCCCGCCCCGGGGCCGACCGCCCCGGATCCGGCAGGGTCGAACGGCCCGTAGACTCTCGCGTGTTGGGAGGGAAGCCGATGTCCAGCGAGGTCCTCACGCCCCCGGCAAGCAGCGAGCCCCGGCTCGAGGCCAGCCGGTCGCGTGCCGTGCTCTGGGTTGCGGCCGGCCTGGCCCTCGTCGTCGTCCTCGGCGTCCTCGCGGTGCGGGTCATCGGCGGGTCGGTGCTCTACTACAAGACGGCCTCCGAACTCCTCGCCCAGCATCCTGCCGACCGGGTGCGACTCTCGGGCACGCTCGTGCGCAACTCCGAGATCACGCACCCTGATGGCTCCATCACCTTCGACGTGACGGATGGCAAGGCCACCGTCCACGTGCGCTACACGGGCGGTGCGACGACCGCCCTGCAGTCCGCCGCGCGCCCTGGTGCGCAGATGGTTGCGGAGGGCACGATCGACGCCGGTGACGTGTTCCAGTCCGACAACCTGCTCGCCAAGTGCCCCTCGAAGTTCCAGTCGGCGCCGCCGTCGCAGCACGCCGCCATCGCGGCGAACTCCTGACGGATGTCCGCGCCCGCATCGCGACTCGTCGTCGACGGGGTCGGCAAGGACTACGGCTACCGCCACGTGCTCCGTGACGTCGCCTTCACCGTCGAGGAGGGCGAGTTCGTGGCCCTCGTCGGGGCCAACGGTGCCGGCAAGACGACGTTGCTGCGCCTCATCGCCGGCCTCGCCCGCCCCACGCAGGGCAGTGTGCGCATCGCCGATGTCGACC
The DNA here is from genome assembly GCA_021824095.1 of Actinomycetes bacterium. GTDB lineage: Bacteria > Actinomycetota > Actinomycetes > S36-B12 > UBA5976 > JAKALQ01. Next base: position 9,323 of record JAKALQ010000024.1, on the reverse strand, counting down.
TGCGCCGCGCCGGCCCCGGCCTGCGGCGGCGCATCGGCTTTGTGTCCCACGAGTCGCTGCTCTACGCCGAGCTCACCGGCATGGAGAACCTGCGCTTCCACGCGCGGCTGCTCGGCATCGCCGACGCCGACGCCGTGATCGCCGGGCTGCGCGACGCCCTCGACCTGGCCGCCATCCTCGACCGACCCGTGCGGGTGCTCTCGCGCGGCAACCGTCAGCGCCTGGCCCTCGCCCGCGCCCTGCTCCACGCGCCGCGCGTGCTGCTCCTCGACGAACCCTTCACGGGCCTCGACGAGGCGACGAGCACTCGACTGCTCGACACCCTGCACGCGCTCGTCGCCACCGGTCGCACCGTGATCCTCACGACGCATGATCGGGCCGTCGTCGAGGCCGGCCCGCGTCGACTCATCCGACTCGATGCGGGGGTCGTCGTCGAGGATCGGGCGCTGCAGCCGGGCACTGCTGCCGCGACACTCCCGGCACCCGTGGTGCAGCCGTCGTTCCGCACCCCGCCCGCGCTCGTTGCCGCGGCGGCGGCGGTTGCCGGCAAGGACCTGCGGCTCGAACTGCGCTCCCGCGATGCCCTCGGCTCTGCTGGGCTGTTCGCCCTCTGCGTGCTCGTCACCGCCAGCTTCACCTCGCCCGCCAACGAGACGGCCAACGGCATGGCCACGGGTGTGCTGTGGATCAGCCTGCTCTTCGCCACCCTGCTCGCCGTGGGTCGCTCCATGGGGCGCGAGCAGGCCGAGCGCGGCATCGAGGGACTCCTCCTCGCCCCCATCCCGCGGGCCGCGATCTACCTTGGCAAGACGGTGGCCAGCCTCGTGGTGCTCGCCATCCTGGCCGTCGCCGTGTCGGTGCTGTTCCTCGCGCTCATGGCCGGCAGTGCCACCGTCGACTGGGCCGGCTTCGCCGGCACCATCGCGCTCGGCACCCTCGGCCTCGTCATCGTCGGCAGCCTGTTCTCCGGCATCGCCCTCGGCTCACGCCTCGGGGAGTCGCTGCTGCCGATGCTCGTCATGCCCGTCGTCATCCCGCTCATGGTGGGCTCGGTCGAGCTCACCCGCAGTGCCCTCGGCGGCGGTGCGGGCGGGGTACTGCAGTGGCTCGCCATCCTCGGGGCCTTCGACGTCATGATGCTCGTCGCTGCCCTTGCCACCTTCGTCCATGTCGTGGAGGAGTGACCATGTCGCACACCGTGTCGACCGTCGCCACCGAGCCGGCGCCGCAGCGCGCCCGCTGGCTCGGCTGGCTCACCACCGCGATGCTCGCCGTGTTCGCATGGCTGTGCTTCGGGTATGCGCCGGAGGACACCATCCAGGGGCAGGTGCAACGGCTGTTCTACCCGCACGTGTCGTCGGCGTGGGTGGCCGGGCTGGCCTTCCTCGTCGTGTTCGTGTCGTCGGTGGCCTACCTCGTCACCCGCGACCTCGTGTGGGATGCCCGCGCTGCCGCCTCGGCCGAGGTGGGCCTGCTCTTCACCACCGGCACACTCGCCCTCGGCATGCTGTGGGGCAAGGCCAGCTGGGGTGCGTACTGGGTGTGGGACCCGCGGCTCACGGCCGTGCTCGTGCTGTGGCTGCTCTACCTCGCGTACATGGCGCTGCGCTCCTACGTTGACGACCCGCACCGGCGTGGACGCTTCTCGGCGGTGCTCGGCATCGTGGCCTTCGTTGACGTGCCGATCATCTACTTCTCCGTGAAGTGGTGGCGCACGCAGCACCCGTCGTACGTCATCCAGCCGGGCATGGTGAACATGCCGCTGCCGATGCTCTGGACGCTGCTCTTCGGGGTGGCCACCTTCACCGTCCTCTACATCCACCTGGCCCGGCAGCGCATGGCGCTGCAGCGGCTGCGCCAGCACCTCGCGGAGGTCGCACGATGAGCAACACCGGCCTGCTCGTCACGGGCTACGTGCTCGTGACGGTGCTGTACGGCGCCTACTGGACGCTCCTGCGCCTGCGGGTACGCGCCCTCGCACGGAAGGCCCGCACCTCGTGAGCACCCTCGGCACCCTCGCCCTCGCCGCCGCCTGCCTCGCCATCCTCGCCACCATCGTGAGCGGTGTGGCAGCGGCCCGCACGGGCACCGCCCGCATGGAGCGCCTCACGCATGTGAGCGCCCTCGGCATCACCACGTTCGTCACGCTCGCGGTGCTTGCCCTGCAGGTGTCGCTCGTGCGACTCGACTTCGGCATGCAGTACGTCGCCGAGTACACGTCCTCCACGCTGTCGGTGCCCTACCGCATCGGCGCCATGTGGGCGGGCCAGGCCGGCTCCCTGCTGCTCTGGGGCTGGATCATCGCCATCGGTGGGGCGCTCACGCTGCTCACGTCGCACCGGCGCGGCCTCGACCTCAGCCCCTGGGTGTACGTGCTCATCGCCGCCTTCGACGGGCTGTTCATCGGGCTCGTCACCTTCCTGCAGCGGCCCTTCCTGCCGTCGGGCCAGCGCCTGCAGGACGGCGTGGGCCTGAACCCGCTGCTGCAGGACCCCCTGCAGCTCATCCACCCGGTGCTGCTGTACGGCGGCTACGTGCTCTTCACGGTGCCCTTCGCCATCCTCATCGGCCAGATCATCGGCGGTCGCACGACGGGCCCCTGGATCAGCTTCGCCCGCCTCTGGACCATCGTGCCGTGGACGTCGCTCACCATCGGCATGCTGCTCGGTGCGCGTTGGGCCTACGCCGAGCTCGGCTGGGGCGGCTACTGGGCCTGGGATCCGGTGGAGAACGCGTCCCTCATCCCGTGGCTGTCCGGCACCGCACTGCTCCATGCCGGCCTGTCGCAGCGCGGTGACCGCAACCGCCTGCGCATGTCCTCGGTGCTGCTGCTCACCGCCACCTTCAACCTGTGCCTCTTCGGCACCTTCCTCACCCGCTCCGGCGTCATCCAGTCCGTGCACGCCTTCGGCATCTCCAACGTTGGCCCCGTCATCGGCGCGGCCATCATCGCGAGCGTCCTGCTCACCGGTGGTGTGCTCATCTGGCGACTGCCCGAGCTGCAGCGGCCCGACGTCCGACGTCGTTGGGACGGGTGGTTCGGCAACCGCGTGCTCGTCACGCTGCTCGTCATCATGACGATCGCCGTGCTCTGGGGCACGCTCTACCCGCTCTTCGCCCGCGCCTTCCTCGGGCAGGAGGTGGCGGTGAGCCCCGGCTTCTTCCGCGTCGTCGTCACCCCGCTCGGTGTCGCCATGCTCGTCCTCCTCGCCGTCTCGCCGTTCCTGCCCGGGCAGCGCATCGACGACCAGCGGCGCGAGGCCATGGTGCGGGTCGTGCTGTTCGCGGCCGTCGCCGCCGCGACCCTGCTCATGGGTGGGCAGGCCGTCGTGGCGCTCGTGCTCGCGCTGGCGGTGCTCTCGATCCGCACCATCGTGTGGCGCTCGCGGCCCGAGTTCGCGGTGGCGTTCCGAGCCGGCCATGAGCGCCCGCGCGCCATCGTGACCGCCCTGTCGCCGTACCTCGCCCACATGGGCCTCGTCGTGCTCTTCGCCGCCATCGCCATCAACGTCACCGGCGAGGTGCGCCAGCAGGTGCGCCTCAACGTGGGCAGCACGGCCACCGTCGCGGGGCACAGCATCCGCCTCGACTCGGCACAGGTGCAGAACCTCCCCGACCGCCAGGTGCTGCAGGGGCAGGTGGGGTTGCTCGACACCACGGGCGCCCTGCTCGACGAGATGGGCGTGAGCGTCTCGGCCTTCCGCAACGCCAGCGCGCCCTACACGCAGATTGGCATCAACACCTCGCTCACCCGCGACGTGTACATCGTCATCGACGGGTGGCCCACCGACATCTCGGCGGGCATCCCGTGGCTGCGGCTCACCGTCTATGACAACCCGGCCATCTCGTGGGTCTGGTTCGGCGCGGGCATGATCGGCGTCGGCGGATTCCTGCAGATCCTCGCCCTCGCCATGCGGGATCGTCGACCGCGCATCCCGGACACGCCCGCCGAGCTCATCGACGGGGTCGCGGCCGAGGTGGTCGTGCCGCGCCCGCGCCGTGGGCGTCGCCTGGTGGCGGCCGCGCTCGTCGTGGTCGTCGGTGGGCTGGCCTGGGCGGGCACGCACCAGACCGAGCCCGCGGTTGCGTCCACGCCCACGCCCACGGCGGCGCCGGCCCTCGACCTCGTCCGCGTTGGTGCGCTCATGCAGCGCATCACGGCGGACCCGAAGGACGTCACCGCCTACGCGCAGCTCGGTGCGCTGTACTTCAACGCCGGCAGCACGGCAGCGAGCCGAGGCGACAGCGCGTCCGCGACGGACTACTTCGCGAAGGCCACCGACTTCTTCGTGAAGCGGCGCAGCCTCGCACCAGGCGATGTCACCGCATGGCTCGATGAGGGCGCAGCGGCGCTCGCGAGCCGGCAGCGCGACCGCTCCTTCCAGGCGCTCACGAGGGCCGTGGCCATGCAGCCGGGCAACCAGCTCGCACACTTCGACCTCGGCATCTGGTACCTCAACGCGACGCCCGCGCAGCAGGCACTCGCCACCAAGGAGTTCCGCACCGTCATCGGCATCGACGCCACGAGCGCCCTCGGCAAGGCCGCGGCCCAGCGGCTCGCGGGAGCCACGAAGTGAGCGAGCTCCCGACCGATGATCGCGGGCCGGAAGTGGTGCCGGAGCCCGCGGACGTGCCGGTGAGCACCCCGAGCCGTCGTCGGGCGATCGCGGCCCTGGCGGCCGTCGTCGTGCTCCTGGCCACCGTGCTCGTCGTCGCCTTCGCCCCCAAGGGGCGTCCCATCGACGGCGTGCTGCCGCCGGACCCCACCGGCTACGCGATGCCCGACGTCACGCTGCCGCTCGTGGGTGGCGGCACGCTGTCGCTCGCGTCCCTGCGCGGCAAGCCCGTCGTCGTGAACTTCTGGGCCTCCTGGTGCACCACCTGCCTGGCAGAGGCCGCGCTCCTCGGGCGCACCGAGCGCGTCTGGCGGGCCAAGGGCGTGGTGTTCATCGGCATGGACTCGTCCGACACCGACCCAGCCGCCCAGGCCTTCGCCGCGAAGTACGGCATGCAGTACCGGTCGCTCGCCGATCGCACCGGCGCGCAGACGCCGCGCTGGGGTGTCACCGGGTACCCGGAGACCTTCTTCATCGGGCGCGACGGGCGCATCCGCGGCAAGTTCGTGTCGGCCATCGACGCCGCCAGCCTGCAGTCGCGCCTCGCGCAGATCGCGGCGTCCTGACGGGCCGGGTGCGGCCGTCCGGGGGCCTTCCTAGGATGGCGGCATGAAGCGTGCGGTGGTGACAGGGGCAAGCAGCGGCATCGGTGCCGCGACGGCACGGCGGTTGGCGGAGGCCGGGTTCGAGGTGCTGGCCGTGGCCCGTCGCGTCGATCGGCTCGTCGAGCTGGCCTCGACGCACCCGAACATCCATGCCGTGCCCTGTGACATCACGTCCGACGAGAGTGTGGCCGAGCTCGTCGAGGCCGTCGGTCATGGCCCGCTGCACCTGCTCGTCGCGAACGCCGGTGGTGCCTTCGACACGAACACCGTGGTGGCGGCCGACCTCGAGCGCTGGCGCCACACCTACGAGGTGAACGTCATCGGCACGGTGCGCACCGTCCGCGCCCTGCATGCGGCGCTGGTGCGCAGCGGCGACGGCCACATCGTCATCACCGGGTCCACTGCCGGCCAGGGGGTCTACGAGACGGGCGGCTCGTACACCGCCGCCAAGCATGCCGAGCACGCCCTCGCGGGCACCCTGCGGCTCGAGCTCGCGGGGGAGCCCATCCGTGTCACCGAGGTGGCACCGGGCATGGTGCGTACGGAGGAGTTCGCCCTCGTGCGCAATGACGGCGACGCCGCCAAGGCGGCCAAGGTGTACGAGGGCGTCGCACAGCCGCTCACGGCCGACGACATCGCCGACGTCATCACCTGGTGCGCCACCCGCCCGTCGCATGTGAACGTCGACCTGCTCGTCGTGCGGCCGCTCGCGCAGGCCGCGCAGCACAAGGTGATCCGCCAGCCGTAGGGGGCCCCCGCCCGCAGTTGCAGGGGCGGTCGGGGCACCGATCGGCGCGGGGCAGAATGGGGTCCCGTGAGTTCCACAGGCAAGCGAGCCCGTGAGCGGGCGGAGGTCCGCAGGGCCACCATCCGCCGCCTGATCATCGGTGCGGGCATCATCGTCGTCATCGCGGGGGTCGTCATCTTCGGCGTCGTCCTCGCCCCCAAGCCGGCAACCGGATCGGCCCCACTCACCGGCAACCCCGTCGGTGCGGCCATGCCCGATACCCAGATGGCGAAGCTCGGCGGCGGCACGATCCGCATGGCCGACTACCGGGGCAAGCCCGTCGTCGTGAACTTCTGGGCCTCGTGGTGCCCGCCCTGCAACATGGAGGCCCCGCTCCTCGGCCAGGCCGAGCGCGCGTGGCGGGCCAAGGGCGTCACCTTCGTCGGTGTCGATGTGGAGGACCAGGACGCCTACGGCCTGCGGTTCCTGCAGCAGTACCACTTGCAGTACGTGTCGGGCACGGATCCCAACGGCGATGTGAGCAAGGCGTGGGGTGTGAACGGATACCCGGAGACCTTCTTCATCGGACGCGATGGCCGCATCAGTTCCGTGTACCCGTCGGCCATCGACGCTGCGACCCTGCAGGCCCGTATCGCCGCCATCGCCGGCCACTAGGGGCAGCCGGCACGGGCTGCCGCCGCGCACGGCTGCCGTTGCCCGCACGGAGCGACGCACCCCGGCCCCGCATGCCGGGCCGTGGCGCGCATGCCGTGTGCCGCGCGCGGGAGGCGGTTACGCTCCTCGCGTGCTGCTCTCCGATCGCGACCTCCGCGCTGAGATCGACGCCGGACGCGTCCGGCTCGACCCGTATGACGCCTCGATGGTCCAGCCGTCGAGCATCGACATCCGGCTCGATCGCTTCTTCCGCGTCTTCGAGAACCACCGCTACCCGTACATCGACCCGCGCGAGGAGCAGACGGAGCTCACCCGTGCTGTCGAGGTGCGGCCCGATGAGGCCTTCGTGCTGCACCCGGGGGAGTTCGTGCTCGGCTCCACCTACGAGGTGGTGACGCTGCCGGACGACCTCGCGGCCCGCGTCGAGGGCAAGTCGTCGCTCGGTCGCCTGGGCCTGCTCACGCATGCCACCGCTGGCTTCATCGACCCCGGCTTCTCAGGGCACGTGACGCTCGAGCTGTCGAACGTCGCCACCCTCCCGGTCATGCTCTGGCCGGGCATGAAGGTGGGCCAGCTGTGCTTCTTCCGGCTCTCGTCGCCCGCCGAGCACCCCTACGGTTCGAGCGTCTACGGCTCGCGCTACCAGGGCCAGCGCGGCCCCACCCCGAGTCGCAGCTACCTCAACTTCCACGTGACCCCCGTCGACTGACGCCCACGCCACCCTTACGCGTCACCCCCGGCGCGCGCGTCACCCACCCGACCCCGCGCGACCCCGCGCGATCTGTGGTGTTGGGCCCGAATCTGCGCCCAGACGGGCCTGAAACAACAGATCGCGGGCTTTGGCACAATGCAGGCATGACCTCGCTGCTGCGCATCCCGAACACCACGCTCGACGTCCACCCCCTCTACCTCGGTGGCAACCCCTTCGGCTGGACGGCCGACGAGGCACAGTCGTTCGCGGTGCTCGACGCGTACGTCGCCGCAGGCGGCAACTTCATCGACACCGCCGACGTCTACAGCGAGTGGGCGCCGGGCAACCAGGGAGGCGAGAGCGAGCGCATCATCGGCAACTGGATGCGTGCCCGCGGCAATCGCGACTCGCTCATCATCGCGACGAAGGTGGCGAAGCTCTCGACCCGACGCGGCCTGGGCCGGGCCAACGTCCTCGCTGCCGTCGATGACTCCCTGCGTCGCCTGCAGACCGACCACATCGACCTGTACTACGCCCACGAGGACGACCAGTCGGTGCCGCTCGAGGAGGTCCTCACGACCTTCGCCGAGCTCATCGCCGCAGGCAAGGTGCGTCACATCGCGGCCTCGCAGTACACGGCGCCACGCCTCGCCGAGGCCATGCGTGTGGCCCGCGAGCTCGGCGTGCCCGGGTACGTCGGCCTGCAGACGGAGTACAACCTCATGAGCCGTGCCTACGAGCAGGACCTGCAGCAGGTCTGCGTCGACGAGGGCATCGCCTGCTTCCCCTTCTACGGCCTCGCCCGTGGCTTCCTCTCCGGCAAGTACCGCGCCGGCGTCGACGTGCAGAGCGTGCGTGCCGGGGATGTGCTGTCGCTCTACGGCAACGAGCGCGGCTGGACGATGGTCGACGTGCTCGGCGGCATCGCCGCCCGCCACGGCGTGAGCCCGTCTGCCGTCGCCCTCGAGTGGCTGCGACGCCAGCCGGGCGTCCTCGCGCCGCTCGCGAGCGCCCGCACACCCGAGCAGCTCACCGAGCTCATGCAGCCGGTCGACCTCACCGACGAGGACGTCGATCTGCTGCGCGCCATCTGACGCGCGAGGCCGCGACCCCCGTCAGTCGCTGCGACCGCGGATGGCGAGGACGCCGGCACCACGATCCCTCGCGACCTCGAGCATTCCCGGCACCCGCACGGGCCCACGCGCACGCGGCTCCTCGACGAGGTGGGCGACGGCATCGATGTGCTCCTTCTCGGGCGACAGGCAGCCGGCATCGCGCAGTGCCAGCCGGATCACCCGTGTGCGCAGTGCGCGTGGCAACGCGCGCAGCCCCGGCACCGCGAGCTCCGCGTGCGCGTCCCACCACTGCTCCGCCATGCTGTCGAGCGCGTCGGTGTCGTCGCGGAACAACGCGGCGCTGCGCACCAGCTGCTCGACGATGTGCCCGCCGAGTTCCTGTTCGAGCATGGGGAGGACCGCCTGCCGCACCCGCACGCGGGTGAAGGCCGGGTCCACGTTGTGCGGGTCCGCATGGGGTTCCAGCCCGCTGCCCTCCAGCGACGCCCGCACGACGGCCCGTGGCACGTCGAGCAGTGGCCGCTCCCACAGCCCGTCGCGCGCGCGCATGCCCGCCATCGAGCGTGGCCCCGATCCGCGCACGAGCCCGAGCAGCACCGATTCGGCCTGGTCCTCCCGCGTGTGCGCGAGCCACACCGCGCTCGCGTCGTGCACCTCCGCGGCATCGAGCAGCGCACCCCGGCGCGCCAGGCGAGCCGCCTGCTCGAGGCCACCGCTCCCAGGGCCCGTCGGCACGTGCACATGCGCGGCGACCACGGGCTGCAAGCCAAGCGCATGGCACTGTGCCGCGGCCCTCGCAGCGACCGCATCGGATCCCGCCTGCAGGCCATGGTCGACGATGACCGCACCGAAGCGGGGCCCGTCCGCGCCAAGCCGGGACGCAGCCAGTGCCATGGCAAGCGAATCCGCGCCGCCGCTCACGGCAAGCAGGAT
>JAKALQ010000103.1 GCA_021824095.1 Actinomycetes bacterium | reverse complement strand
GGCGCGGTCCTCGCCTTGGGCGCGACGGTGCTGTGGCTCGGTGAACTCGACATTGCCCGCCTACTGCCGTGGCTCGTCGGCTTCGTGGTGCTCACCATCGGAGGCGAACGGCTGGAGCTCGCGCGCATCCACATCGGCGCCAATCAGGGCGCGCGCCTCGTCGCGTTGTCGATGCTGCTCGCCGGCGCCATCATCGCCACGACCTTCACCGACCTCGCCTACCCGCTCGTCGGATTGGCGTTGCTGACACTGGGCGGATGGCTCGCGGTACGTGACGTCGCCCGCCGCACCATCCACTCGCAGGGCCTGCCCCGCTTCACGGCCGCCTGCCTGCTCTCGGGCTACGCGTGGATCGGCGTCGCCGGCAGCGAGTGGATGGCGGGTGGCGTGCACATCGACAGCCCCGCGTACGACGTCGTCGTGCATGCGACGTTTCTCGGCTTCACCATCTCGATGATCCTCGCGCATGCGCCGGTGATCCTCCCCGCCATCCTGCGCAGGCCGCTGCCGTACCACCCGGCCATGCTCGTGCCAGCGGGGTTGCTGCAAGCCAGCCTCATCGTGCGCCTGTGGCTCGGTGACGGCCTGGGATGGCACGCGGCCTGGCAGATGGGCGGCCTGCTCAACGTTGTCTCGCTCCTGGGTTTCGTCGGGGTCACCGTCTGGGCTGCACAACGTGCGAAGCACGCCACGCACATGCGACGCACAACGCACACCCCGCACGCCACCAACGCACCCCAGACCCTCTCCCAACCACACCCGATCGCAGACAGGAGGGCGCAGGCATGAGCACCGGCAGACCGGATCCGGCAGCGGGCGGCCGTCGTCGGGGCTTCTCCCCGCTGCGTGACCTGCCGAGCACCCTGTGGCTCATGGCAGCGGGCATCTCACTCGCGCTGCAGCACTGGATCACCGCGCCGCAGTGGCTCGTCATCCACCTCGTGGTGCTCGGTGCAGCAAGCCACTCCATCCTCGTGTGGAGCCGCTACTTCGCGTTCACGCTGCTCAAGGTGCCGCCACGTCCCAGTGACCAACGCCAGCAGAACATCCGTCTCCTACTGCTCAACCTCGGCACCCTCGCGGTCGTCACGGGCGTGCTCGGGTCATGGCCCGTATCGGTCATCATCGGCGCGACGGCGGTGGCCACGGCAGCGGCCTGGCATGGATGGTCACTTGCCCGGCAACTGCGAGCGTCACTCTCGGTGCGTCTGCGCATGGTGATCCGCTACTACATCACGGCCGCGTGCCTGCTGCCCATCGGCGCCCTGCTCGGCACGCTGCTCGCGACGGGTGACGACCTCAGCATCCCGGCCCGCATGCTCGTATCGCATGTGGTGACGAATGCCTTCGGTTGGCTTGGCATCACCGTCGCCGGCACCATCGTCACGCTGTGGCCGACAGCGTTGCGCACCGGCATGGTGGCCGGTGCCGATCGCGCCGCAGCTCGCGCGCTACCGTGGTTGGTGGGCGGCGTGCTCGCCACCGATGTGCTGGCCCTGCTCGGCTCGCGCGCGGGTGCGAGCATCACCCTGCTCGCCTACCTCGTCGGCGTGGGCATCCTCGCCACCCCGTTCGTGCGCACCCTCCGTGGTCACGCGGTGGGCGACATCGCCACCGCGTCACTGCTCGCTGGCGTCTCCTGGTTCGCGCTGCTCGTCGTCTACCTCGACGTCACCATCGCGGTGAGCTCTGGCTGGGACCAAGTGGACACGCGCCTCTCACAGGTCACGCCGGCGATCGCAGCGGGCTTCGCGCTGCAGATGCTCATCGGTGCCATGTCGTACCTGCTGCCGGTGGCGCTTGGCGGCGGTACCGCGAACCTGCGCTTCACCAACGCCTACATGGATCGCGGCGGGCCACTGCGGCTCGTGCTCGTGAACGGCGGCCTGCTGCTCGCACTGCTGCCGGCGCCGGGGCTCGTGCACGCATTCGGATGGGCCCTCGTCACTACGGGTGTCGTCGTGTTCCTCGCGCTCATCCGGCTCGTCGGCCCCGCGTCACGTCGACATCGAGCCGCGCTCGAGCAGGACGGCAGCGCCGAGGCACCCGTTGAGGCCGAACCTATGGCCGGTGAGCGCCGTCGCGCCACGGCCGTCGTGGGCGTCGCCGTTATCGCCATCGCCGCTGCCGTCGGCGTGGGCCTCACGCCCACCGCACCCGCGTCCACGGCGTCCACGCAGGTGGTGCCCACGGGTGCCACCACCACGGTGCATGTGGTGACGGAGGGCATGCGCTTCGTCCCCGGCGCGCTATCGGTGCCGGTGGGCAATCGGCTCATCGTGCTGGTGCACAACGCGGATCCGACGACGGCACACGACCTCGTGTTCCCGTCCGGCGCCACCAGCGGCATGCTCGCGCCCGGTGCCAACGCCCGCGTGGACGCGGGTGTCATCGGTGAAAGCGAGGAGGCCTGGTGCTCGGTACCGGGGCACCGGCAGATGGGCATGCTGCTGCAGGTGACGGCCACCGGCGCTGCGCGCTTTGCCACGCGCCCGCCCGCCACATCCACCATGCCCACCATGCCCGGCATGACGTCAGCCGGTAGCAGCACGCAGTCGGGCACCAGTGCCGCATCGCACATCGACCTGGCGCGCACACCGGACGCGTCCTTCCAGGCCCATCCCGCGTCACTCCCGCGGGTGCCCCCGGGCACGGTGCACCACATCACGCTCACAGTGGAGACGACGGTGCGCGAGGTGGCGCCCGGGGTGAAGCAGCAACTATGGACGTACAACGGCTCCATGCCGGGACCGGTGCTGCATGGCCGCATCGGTGACACCTTCGACATCACGCTCGTGAACCACACCACCATGGGCCATTCCATCGACTTCCACGCCGGCGAGGTGGCACCGGATGCGGTGATGCGCACGGTGCCGCCGGGGGGCACGCTGCATTACACGTTCACCGCCACGCATGCGGGCATCTGGATGTACCACTGCTCCACCATGCCCATGTCGGTGCACATCGCCAACGGCATGTTCGGTGCCGTCATCATCGACCCGCCGGGGTTGGCACCGGTGGCGCATGAGTATGTGCTGCTGCAGTCCGAGCTCTACCTCGGCGCGCAGGGCGGGCCGGTGGCTGCAGACAAGGTGATGGCGGAGCGCCCGGATCTCGTTGTGTTCAATGGCTACGCCGATCAGTACGTGTCCCGGCCGCTCACGGCACGCGTGGGTGAGCGGGTGCGCGTGTGGGTGTTGGACGCCGGGCCTGATCGCTCGATGTCCTTCCATGTGGTGGGAGGTCAGTTCGACACCAGCTACCTCGAGGGCACCTACCTGCTGCATCCGGGCGCGGGTGCCAGCCAGGCGTTGGGGCTGCAGGTGGCGCAGGGTGGGTTCGTCGAGCTCAGCTTCCGGCAGCCGGGGCACTATTCCTTCGTCACCCACCGCATGGTGGACGCGGAGCGTGGCGCCCGTGGGATGTTCGTCGTGACGCGGTGACGCACGCATGGCCAGATCGACGGCTGCAGCCGTACCGCGCTACGGCACGATGATGGTGACGCCGGGTTGGGTGTGGTCACTCATCGCCATAAGGGCCGCGGGGGCGGCGTCGAGGTCGATGGTGCGGGCGATGAAGCGGGCGGGGTCGAGCAGGCCGGACGCGATGTCGGCGAGCATGCGCGGGTAGGCGCTGGCCGCCATGCCGTGGCTGCCCATCACGCGCAGTTCGCGGCTGATGACGGTGTGCATGGGCACGGTGGCGCGATCGCCGACGACAGCAGGCGGCAGCAGGCCGATCTGCACGTGCCGGCCCTGGATGCGCAGGCTGCGCACGGACGCATTGGCGGTGTCGATGCTGCCGATGGCGTCGACCGACAGGTGCACCCCGCCGGGTGCAAGCTCGCGGATGCGCTCGGCGGCGTCACCGTCGCGCGCGTCGATGGTGTGTGCTGCGCCGGCAGCACGGGCCAGCGCCAACGCCTGCGGGTCGATGTCGACGGCGATGACGTGCGCACTGCGTGAGGCCGCGATCATGATGGCCGCCAACCCCACACCGCCGCAGCCGAAGACGGCCACCTGCTCGCCGGCCTGCACCTGGCCAACGTCGACGACGCCGCGGTACGAGGTGGCGAAGCGGCAGCCGAGGCTCGCAGCCACGTCGAAGGGGATGGTGTCGGGCAGTGGCACTGCGTTGAAGTCGGCGTTGGGGATGTGCACGTACTCCGCGTACGAGCCGGGGCCGTTGAAGCCGGGCTGCCACTGCTGCGGGCACACCTGCGCGTTGCCCGAGCGGCACCAGTCGCAGACGCCGCAACCGCACACGAAGGGCACGACGACGCGGTCACCGACGCGCACGCGCGTCACCCCGTCACCGACCGCGTGCACCACGCCCGCGAACTCGTGGCCGGGGGTGTGGGGCAGCACATCGATGTCGGGGTCGTGGCCCTGCCAACCGTGCCAATCGGAGCGGCACAGCCCCGTCGCCTCAACGCGGATCACCGCACCACCGGGCACGGCAACAGGCTCGGGCACCTCCGTCACATAGGGGGCGGCACCGAAGGCATCGAATCGCACTGCTCGCATGACGTCAGGCTAGCGACGCCCCCCGTCAGCGTGCGCGCTGCTGCCACGGCAGGATCGCCTGCAGCTGGTCCTCGATCTTCGATCGAGCCACCTCCAGGTCGTATGCGGCCTGTGCACGCAGCCAATAGCCCTCAGAGAGTCCAAGGAACCTGCATAGGCGGAGGTCAGTGTCTGCCGTGATGGCCCGCTTGCCCAGGACGATGTCACCAATGCGTTGTGCCGGTACACCGATCTCCTTGGCCACGCGGTACTTCGTCAGGCCCATGGGCTCGAGGAACTCATGCCACAGCAACTCCCCAGGCGTGACTGGCGGAAGTGTGGCCCGCTGCTTGCGCGTCCCTGCCATGGTGCCCTCCTTCAGTGATAGTCGACGATCTCCACGTCCGCGGATCGCAGCCACGTCAGGCCACACAAAGAACATCACGTCTCACGTTACTAACGCAAGACGTGATGTTGTGTGCTCGTGCCTCAGTGCATGAGGACGAGCTTGCCGGTGGTGGCGCGGGACTCGAGGGCAGTGAACGCGGCCACCACGTCGGTGACGTCGTAGCGCGTGGGCTGCGCAACCCGCAGCACGCCACCCTGCACCCAGGCGAAGAGGTCAGCCGCGCGGGCACGCAGCTCCTCGGCCGTGCGCGCGTAGTGCGCAACCGTGGGTCGCGTGATGAAGATGGAGCCGAGCCCGGAAAGCCGCGTGATGTCGAGCGGCGGC
>JAKALQ010000023.1 GCA_021824095.1 Actinomycetes bacterium | reverse complement strand
ACCGCCGCGGCCGCGGTGAATGTGCGGCTGCTGCACTCGGCGTCATCCGAGCCTGCCCGGCTCTCGGTGCAGACGACGGGCGGCATGACGGTGATGAACCCCAGCACCGCTGCCACGCCCAGTGCGTCGGCCACGCCGGCGACGACACCCGCACCGACCGCCTCCGCCACCCCCAGTGCCACCGCTTCCGCGGCGTCCACCGCCGCGCCCCTGTCGCAGGCGCTCCGCACTGCCCCCACGCGTTCCGCTGCGGCACGTCAGCCGCGCACGGTCACGGCCGCGGACGCCACCCGGCCCACCACGGCACCCCAGCCGGTGACGCCTGCGCAGCCGCCGGCACCCCGCCCCATCGCCCCGCCGACGAACGGCGCCCCCCAGCCCCTGCCCGGCGTGGCCGGGCCGGCCGGCGGTGGGGACGACGGTGATGGTGAGCACCGCGACGGCACCCATCGCGAGGGCACGCATCGTGACCGCCTGCCCCAGCTCACCGTCGACCAGATGAACGTGCTGCGGATTGCGGCCATGGCCCACGTCCGACCCGACGTCGTCATCGCCGCGGCGAAGGGCGACCCCACGGTCGATGCTGCCACGCTCGCCACCATCCAGCAGGTGGCGCAGTACATCGGCGTCGACCTCACGTCACTCGCGAAGGTCACGAGCGTGCCGCGCCTGGGTGACCGCTGGCACGGCAACCCGAATGACAACGGCGGCACCAACAGCGACTACTGAGTTCCGGCGACTACTGAGGCCGTCGCCACCGTCGCGTCACGAACGCGAAGAGCGGCACCACGAACAGCAGTGACACGAAGGTGCCGGCCAGGTCGAGCGACGACGTGGTGAACACTGCCGAGGTGGGCAGCACGGCACCGTCGTAGCCGACGAGCAGCAATGAGAAGGCGTTGTTCGCAAGATGCGCGCCCATCGACACCTCGATGCCCCCATCTCGGATGGATGCGTACGCCCAGCCGGCGCCGAGGAGGAACCAGGAGCCGAAGGCGAGCAGCGTCTGCCGTGATGCCTCCGGGTTGCCGAGGTGCGGCAGGGCGAACACCAGTCCGTTGAGCACCACCTGGGCTGGCACTCGCAGTGACGACGACCAGCGCAGGATCCAGCCACGGAAGAACAGCTCCTCGGCCCAGCTCTGCACCGGCAGCAGCACGAGCGTCACGAGCGCGAACGGCACGAACACCGTCACGTCGAAGGTGCCGCGGTAGGAGCCGGGGTGCAGCCGCCAGTCGACGATGGTGGCGAGGCCCGACAACGCGAACCAGGCGATGAAGCCGTGCACGATGCGCCGGCCGTCGATGCGACCGCGGGTGTCGATGAGTGCCGCGACGGGCCGACGCGTGGCGTACCACCACACAAGCGGCGTGGCGATGAGGAACGGCACGAAGGTCGCGAGGTTGTGCAGCAGCACCTGCCACGGCTGCGTCGTGGGCAGTGGTCGCAGCGCGTAGGTGATGAGCGCCGAGCCGTACACCCACAGGCTCAGGATTACGAAGGTGGCAAGCACCCAGCGCCACCACGGCATCCTCATCGTGACACCTCCCCGGGGACGAAGCGCGTGGTGGCAATGGCCCACAGCAGGGCTGCCGGTGCCATGCCCGGTGCCTGCGTCTCGAGGGCGGCGAGGGCGCGGAACCCGGGGGTGCGCAGGTGCACGCGGTGGGGCACGCGGTCACCGCGACCCACGAGCCACATGCCGAGCGTGCCGTGCGGAGTCGTGATCTCGCCATAGGCGTCCCCGACGGGCAGGCGCACCACCTTCGGCAGCGAGACGGCCAACGGGCCGTCCGCGGCACGCACGGCGGCCGCTGCGGCCGCGATCCCGGCATCCGCCGGATGCTCGAGCAGCGTCGCGAGCAGCGTCGGGTCGATGTCGGCCGCCACGCCGCCGATCCGTGCGTAGGTCACGTGCATGCGAGCGCCAGTGAGTGCCTCCAGTGCCGTCAGGTGGCGCTCGCGTGCGTCGAGCAGGCGAGGGTCGGCGGGCCCGTCGAGTGCGGTGGTGACGTACGCCCACAGGGCCTCCGTGGCCGCGTCGGTGATGGCCATCGTGAGGTCGCGCAGGGCGAGGGCGCGCGGGCTCGGCGTGATGCCGAGCTGGGTCTCGGCGAGGCGCGCGTAGAGCGTCTCGGCGTGGGCGGCGGTGAGCCAGCCGTGCCGGTTCACCAGCGCCAGGCCCTGGCGCAGGTCGCGCACCTCGAGCAGGCGCTCATCGCCGCGATGGTTGGCGCCCACCTCGAGCGTGCAGGCGCGCACGATGCCGTCGCGCACCGCCATGCGCAGGGCGACCTGGCCGTGGCGCAGCGGGTGCAGGACGTCAACGGGCCAGTCCGTGATGCGATGCTCGCCATCGTCGAACGGCTGCGCCGCCCACGCCCGGTACGTCATGGGAGCAACCCTACGTATGCTGCGTCGACGGCCCAGACGGGTCGTCGCTCCATCGTCCAGTGTCTGCAGGGGTGACGCAGTGCCCATCGACCTCGAGGATCCCGGCGTCGTCGCCGATCCGTACCCGCACTTCACGGCATGGCGTGCCGAGGGGCGCGCGATCTACCACGATGGCCTCGGCATGCACCTTGCCTGCTCCTATGCCGATGCCAATGCGGTGCTGCGGTCCAAGTCGCTTGGTCGCATCTGGGTCGACCGCGAGCCCGATGAGCTGTGGCGCACCTTCAACTGGCTGCACTCCGACTCCATCCTCGAGTCCGAGCCGCCGAAGCACACGCGACTGCGTTCCATCGTCGCGCAGGCCTTCGTCCGCGGCCGCATCGAGCGCCTGCGGCCGGTCGTGCAGCGCCTCGCCGACGAGCTGCTCGACGCAGCCGAGGAGCGCCAGCGTCGCGACGGCGCCTTCGACCTCATCGCCGACTACGCCGAGCCGTTGCCGGTGGCCGTCATCGCCGAGCTCCTCGGGGTGCCCGCCGATCGTCGCGACGACCTGCGCCGGTGGTCGCAGCGCATCGTGCGCATGTACGACTACCGCCGCACCCCCGAGGACGAGGCGCTCGCTCGCGCGGCCGCCGATGAGTTCGCCGACTACATCGGCGTGCTCGCAGCGCAACGCCGCACCGATCCGCGTGACGACCTGCTCACGCACCTCGCCCAGGTGGAGGCGGATGGCGAGCGGCTGAGTGAGCGAGAGCTTGTCGCCACGGCCGTGCTGCTGCTGAACGCCGGCCATGAGGCGAGCGTCAATGGGTTCGGCAATGGGCTCGTGCAGCTGTTCCGGCACCCGGATGCGCTGCAGGCACTCGTCGCCGATCCGTGGGGGCTGGCACCCACCGCCATCGAGGAGATGCTGCGCTTCGACTCACCGCTGCAGTTGTTCGAGCGCACCGCGAAGGAGGACTGCGAGGTGGCCGGCGTGCAGTTGCGTGCGGGTGACAAGATCGCCGCGCTCCTCGGCGCCGCCAACCGCGACCCGGCGGCCTTCGCGGATGCGGACACCTTCGACATCCGCCGTGACCCCAACAACCACATCGCGTTCGGTGCAGGGATCCACTTCTGCCTCGGCGCACCGCTCGCCCGGCTTGAGCTCTCGGTGACGCTGCCGCGCCTGTTCGAACGCATGCCACGCGTGCGTCCTGCGGGTGCGCCAGCACAGCGGGACACCTTCGTGCTCCGCGGGTACCACGCGATCCCGGCTGCTGCCTGAGGCCCTGCATGGCCCGCGGCCGCCCATGGGGACGGGCGTAGGCTGCACGCAGGAACGGGACCGAGGCCTGGAACCGGAGGACGCATGCATCGCACCACCCTGCGCGTGGGCCTCATCGGCGCGGGTCGTGCCGGCACCGTCGTCGCCCGCGCACTGGAGCGGGTGGGCCACCATTGCGTCGCCGTGCATGCCGTCTCCGACGCGGCACGGGCACGAGCGGCGCGCATGCTGCCGTCCGCTGACCTGCGCGACCCCATCGCGGTGTGCGCGGCCGCCGACCTCGTCATCGTCGCGGTCCCGGACGATGCCATCGCGGGCCTCGTGTCCGGGCTGGTCGCCGCAGGGGCCATCACCGCCCGCCACCTGGTGATGCACCTGTCCGGCCGCCACGGCGTGGCGGTGCTCGCGCCGGCTGCGGCCGTTGGTGCCACGGCGCTCGCAGTGCATCCGGCCATGACACTCCACGGCCGTCCCGAGGATGTGGCCCGCCTGCAGGACTGCCCCTTCGCGGTCACTGCGAGCGGCGACGCACTCGCGATCGGCCTCTCCCTCGTCTACGAGATGGGTGGCGTGCCCACCGAGGTGGCCGAGGACGATCGCGTGCGCTATCACGCGGCCCTCGCGCACGCGTCCAACCACCTCGTCACCGTCATCGCACAGGCTCGCGAGGTGCTCGCCGGCCTCGGCTTCCCCGACCCCGGCGCCACCCTGCGTCCGCTCGTCGAGGCCAGTGCCGACGGGGCGCTGCGCGAGGGCGATGCCGCCCTCACCGGGCCCATCGCGCGTGGCGACCTCGACACCGTGCGTGCCCACATCGCCGCCCTCGCCGCTGCGCCGGGCATCCCCGGCACCACCGTCGACGCCTATCGGGCCCTCGCGGCCGCCACCGCCGCCCGCCACGGCGTGGAGGCGCCATGACCGTCGTGCTCCATACGCGCGCCGAACTGCGCGCCTGGCTCGACCGCACGCGAGGTCCGCGCGGGGTCGTGCTCACCATGGGGGCGCTCCATGACGGCCACGTGGCGCTCATGCGCGCTGCCCGAGCCGAGGTGGGCGACGCCGGCACGGTGCTCGTCACGGTGTTCGTGAACCCCACGCAGTTCGGCCCCGGCGAGGACTTCACGCGCTACCCCCGCACCCTCGACGACGACGTCGCGCGCTGCACTGCCGCCGGCGTCGATGCCGTCTTCGCCCCCGACGTGCACGAGGTGTACCCGGAGGACGAGGAGGTGCCCACCTACGATCCCGGGCCCCTGGCCGATGACCTTGAGGGCGCCATCCGGCCCGGTCACTTCGTCGGCGTCCTCACCGTCGTCGCCCGCCTGCTGCGGCTCACCGAGGCGGACGTCACCTGCTTCGGCGAGAAGGACTACCAGCAGCTGGCGCTCGTGCGACGCCTGCCCGAGCTCGAACCCGCGCTCGCGCAGTGCCGTTTCGTCGGGGTGCCGATCGTGCGTGACGCCGACGGGCTCGCAGGCTCGTCGCGCAACCGCTACCTCACCGCCGAGGAGCGCGTGCAGGCGCTCGTCATCCCCGAGTCCGTCCGCCTGGTGCGCGAACTGTGCGCCGATGGCATCCCGGCCGCGCAGGCCGAGCGCGTCGGACGCGGCTTCCTCTCCACATCGCCCGGGGTCACCGTCGATTACGTCGTCGTGCGCTCCGAGACGCTCGGCCCGGCCCCCGTGGCCGGCCCGGCCCGAGTGCTCGTCGCTGCCCGTGTGGGCACCACGCGACTGCTCGACAACGGCCCCATCGAGATCCGAGGTGTTCGCCCATGAGGATGGTCCCGCGACTTGCGGCCAGTCGACCCGGTTGGTTCGCGGAGGCCGATGTCGTCGTCATCGGATCCGGCATCGCCGGGCTCACCACCGCGATCCGCGCCCGCAATGCCGGGCTTCGGGTCATCCTCGTGACGAAGGACGTCGTCGATGCCGGCTCCACCCGGTGGGCGCAGGGGGGCATTGCCGCCGCCCTCGCGCCCGAGGACTCGGCCGACGAGCACTTCGCCGACACCATCGTCGCCGGTGCCGGCCTGTGCAATGAGGCCGCGGTGCGGGCGCTCGTGACCGAGGGCCCCGACGCGGTGCGCGGGCTCATCGGGCTCGGCGCCCACTTCGACACGACGGCCGAGGGTGAGCTCATGCTCACGCGCGAGGGTGGCCACCATCGCGACCGCATCATCCACGCGGGTGGTGACGCCACTGGCGCCGAGGTGTCGCGTGCGCTCGTCGCCGCCGTCGAGAAGATCCGCGATGTCGAGCTCATCGAGCACGCCCTCGCCCTCGACCTCCTCACCGACGCCACCGGTGCGGTGCAGGGCGTCACGTTGCACGTCATGGGGGAGGGACGGCGCGACGGAGTGGGCGCGGTGCTCGCCCCGGTCGTGGTGCTTGCCACCGGCGGCATCGGGCAGGTGTTCTCCGCCTCCACCAACCCGCGCGTCGCCACCGGTGACGGCATCGCGTTGGCGCTGCGCGCGGGTGCCGTCGTCACCGACGTCGAGTTCGTGCAGTTCCACCCCACCGTCCTCTACGCCGGCCCCAATGCGGCGGGGCAGCAGCAGCTCATCTCGGAGGCGGTGCGCGGCGAGGGCGCGTTCCTCGTCGACGCCTCCGGGCAGCGCTTCATGACCGAGGTGCACCCACTCGCCGACCTGGCGCCGCGGGACGTCGTGGCGAAGGCCATCATGCGTCGCATGCGCGCCGAGGGGGCCCGGCACGTGTGGCTCGACGGACGCGGCATCGGCGATCGCTGGCCGTCGCGCTTCCCCACCATCTTCGAGGCCCTCATGGCGCAGGGCATCGACCCGCGTGACGCCCTCATCCCCGTTGCGCCTGCACAGCACTACCACTCGGGTGGCGTGCACACCGACCTCGTCGGACGCACGAGTGTGCCGGGCCTGTACGCGTGCGGTGAGGTGGCCGCCACGGGCGTGCACGGCGCCAACCGCCTCGCGTCCAATTCGCTGCTCGAGGGCCTGGTGTTCGCCGAGCGCATCGGGCGCGACCTCGCCAGCGGGCTGCCGCCGCGTCGCGACCCGGTGGCGTCGGATGCGTCCGTCGGCATCCTCAGCAGCACGCAGCGCACCGTCATCCAGAGTTCCATGACGGAGGGCGCGGGCGTGCTGCGATCCGCCGACTCGCTCAGCATCACGTCATCGGTGCTCGAGGCCATGACGTTCACGTCCGCCACCGAGCGCAACGCAAGCGCCTGGGAGACGACGAACATCCAGGCCGCGGCGAGTGCCATCGCCTACGCGGCGGCCACCCGCACCGAGACGCGCGGGTCGCACTGGCGCGAGGACTTCCCCGACACCGACGACGCCAACTGGCGCGTCCGCATCGCCGTCCGCATGCTGCCCGACGGCACCCTCACCCACGACCGGATGGGAGTCGACCGATGACGACCGTGCTCCACAGCGACATCGCGCGCCACCTCGCGGAGGCGGGGCTCGACGCATCGCTTGTCGCCGATCTCGTGCAGCGCGCCCTCGCCGAGGACCTCGACGGTGGCGTCGATGTCACCTCCGTCGCCACCGTCCCGGCCGAGCAGCGCGCGGTGCTCGACCTCGCGGCCCGACAGGACGGCGTCACCTGCGGCGCCTGGGTGGCGGCCGCCGTGTTCGACCTCGTGAGCGACCATGACGCGGTGGCCGAGGTGCGCATCGCTGACGGCTCGCAGGTGCGGGCAGGTGATGTCATCGTCTCGGTCCGTGGGCGCACACGCGACCTGCTCGTCGGCGAGCGCACGTCCCTCAACTTCCTCGGGCATCTGTCCGGGGTAGCCACGGCGACGCACGCCTGGGCGGAGCGGCTCGAGGGCACGGGTGCCCGCGTGCGCGACACCCGCAAGACCACGCCCATGTTCCGGACCTTGGAGAAGTACGCGGTGCGCTGCGGTGGCGGCGTGAACCACCGCATGTCCCTGTCGGACGCGGCGCTCGTGAAGGACAACCACATCGTTGCCGCAGGGGGCGTGCGCCAGGCTTTCGCCGCCGTGCGCGAACGCTTCCCCGGCGTGCCCGTCGAGGTCGAGGTGGACAACAACACGCAGCTCGCCGAGGTGCTCGACGCGGGGGCAGACCTCGTGCTGCTCGACAACTACACGATCGACGCGCTGCGTGAGGCGGTCGCCATCAATGCCGGACGGGCACGGCTCGAGGCCTCCGGTGGACTCACGCTCGACGTCGCCGCCGAGGTGGGGCGCACGGGCGTCGACTACCTCGCCGTCGGTGCGCTCACGCACTCGGCGCGCGTGCTCGACATCGGCGCGGACCTGCGGGAGGGCTGATGCTGCTCACGATCGACGTCGGCAACACGAACACCGTCCTCGGGCTGTTCGATGGCGAGACCCTGGTGCGCTCGTGGCGGGTGAAGACCGACGCTCGCGAGACTGCCGACGAGATCGCGCTGAAGTTCCGTGGCCTGCTCGCGGATGCGCCGAGTGTGCACGGCATCGCACTGTGCTCGACCGTGCCGAGCGTGCTGCACGAGATGCGCGTGGTGCTGCAGCGCTACTTCGCCGACGTGCCGCACGTCATCGTCGAGCCGGGTGTGAAGACGGGGGTGCCGATCCTCACCGACAACCCCAAGGAGGTCGGCGCCGACCGCATCGTGAACACGCTCGCGGCGCATGTGCTCTACGGCGGGCCGGCGATCGTCGTCGACTTCGGCACGTCCACCAACCTCGACGTCGTCTCGGCGCGGGGGGAGTTCCTCGGGGGTGCGCTCGCGCCCGGCATCGAGATCTCGCTCGACGCGCTGGCCTCGCGCGCGGCCCAGCTGCGCAAGGTGGAGCTGGTGCCGCCGCGGGCGGCGATCGGCAAGAACACCGTCGAGGCGCTGCAATCGGGCATGGTGCTCGGCTTCGCGGGGCAGGTGGACGGGCTCGTGCGGCGCATCGCGTCGGAGCTCGTCGGCATCGAGGACGGCGCTGCGGCCGCAGCCCAGGTGCGCGTCATCGCCACCGGCGGCCTCGCGCCCGTCGTCATCCCCGAGTCCCACACCATCACCCACCACGATCCCGACCTCACCCTCCACGGCCTGCGCCTCGTGTACGCCCGCGCCACCCCGCGCTAGGACTCAAAACCGGTTGATTTTTGGGGTGGTTTGTCCGCCCGTTCTGAGTCCTAGCGTGGAAGAGACTGTGGTGCGGGGGCTCGACGGGGGTGGGGCGGACGCTCGTTAGGCTTGCCCGCATGGCCGAGCACGTGGTGATCCCCGAGGACGACGACCTTCCGGAGCAGATGCGCGTCCGTCATGAGAAGCGCGTGCGCCTGCTCGAGGACGGGCGCGACGCCTACCCCGTGACGGTGCCCCGCACCCACACGCTGAGCGAGGTGCGCGCCGAGTGGCCCGACCTCGCGCCCGACACCGCCACCGGCGCCACCGTCTCCGTCTCCGCCCGCGTCATGTTCGTGCGCAACACCGGCAAGCTCTGCTTCGCCACCCTGCGCGACGGCGACGGCGCCGAACTGCAGCTCATGGTGAGCCTCGACCGCGTGGGTGAGGCCTCGCTCGCCGACTGGAAGTCCCTCGTCGACATCGGCGACTTCGTGGCCGCCACCGGCGAGGTCATCGCCTCACGACGCGGCGAGCTGTCCGTCATGGTGGACGTCTGGCAGCTGGCGTCGAAGGCACTGCGCCCGCTTCCCGTGGCCCACAAGCCGCTGTCCGAGGACACCCGCGTGCGCCAGCGCTACGTCGACCTCATCATGCGCCCCGACGCCCAGCGCATGGCCCGCATGCGCCCGCAGGCCCTCGCCGCACTGCGCGCGTCCTTCGCGGCCCGCAACTACCTCGAGGTCGAGACGCCGATGCTCCAGGTGCTGCACGGTGGCGCCACCGCGCGCCCCTTCACCACCCACTCCAACGCGTACGACATCCAGCTCTACCTGCGCATCGCACCCGAGCTGTTCCTCAAGCGCTGCGTCGTCGGTGGCCTCGATCGCGTATTCGAGATCAACCGCAACTTCCGCAACGAGGGAGCCGACTCCTCGCACTCGCCCGAGTTCGCGATGCTCGAGTTCTACGAGTCCTACGCCGACTACCGCGACATGGCCCGCACGCTGCGCGAGCTCATCCAGGAGGTGACGGTCGCCGTCCACGGCTCGTTGCAGTTCGAGTGGCTCGACGGCACCATGCAGGACCTGTCCGGCGAGTGGGCCTGGGTGTCGATGTACCCCGCGCTCTCCGAGGCCGTCGGCGTCGACATCACCCCCGAGACGCCCATCGACGTGCTGCGTCCGCTCTGCGATGTCGCGGGCATCAAGCCCGAGAAGACGTGGGTGCCGGGCAAGTATGTCGAAGAGCTCTTCGAGCACCACGTGCTGCCGTCGTTCACCGGCCCCACCTTCGTCGCCGACTTCCCCGAGGACACGTCACCGCTCACGCGCGCGCACCGCACCATCCCCGGCGTGGTCGAGAAGTGGGACCTCTACATCAACGGCTACGAGACGGGCACCGGCTACTCCGAGCTCATCGACCCCGTCATCCAGCGCGAGCGCCTGCACGCGCAGTCGCTGCTCGCCGCCAAGGGCGATCCCGAGGCCATGCAGCTTGACGAGGACTTCCTGCGCGCCCTCGAGTACGGCGCCCCGCCGATGGGTGGCGTCGGCATGGGCTTCGACCGCCTCCTCATGGCGCTCAGCGGCCTCGGCATCCGCGAGACCATCCTCTTCCCGCTCGTGAAGCCCGAGCGCCGATGACGGCCGTGCTCGTCACGCTCCCCGACGGCACCGTCATCCGGCCCGCCCGCACGTCCGACGTGCGCGGCATCCGTCGGTTGGTCGACGAGTACGTGAACGAGCGCCGACTCCTCGCCAAGGCCACGGTCGAGTTGTACGAGCACGTGCAGGAGTTCCTCGTTGCCGTGCACGACGGCGTGGTGGTCGGCTGTGGCGCGCTGCACGTCGTCTGGGAGGACCTCGGTGAGATCCGCACCATGGCGGTCGATCCCGAACTTCGCCACCATGGCGTCGGCGGCGTCCTGCTCGAACTGCTCATCGACCGTGCCCGCGACCTCGGCCTGTCACGGCTGTTCTGCCTCACCTTCGAGACGGAGTTCTTCGGCCGTCATGGCTTCGAGGCCATCGAGGAGCGGCCGGTGTCGGTCGAGGTGTTCGAGGCGCTGCTCGAGTCGCGTGACGAGGGTGTGGCCGAGCTGCTCGGCCTCGAGCGGGTGAAGCCCAACACCCTCGGCAACACGCGGATGCTGCGCTTCATCTAGGGCCCGGCCAACCGTTCGGCGCACTGGACGACAAGCGCGCTGACGAAGCCCACGCGTCATTGCATACCCTCGCGCGCATGACCTTCCGCACCATCATCGAGCCCTTCCGCATCCACTCCGTCGAGCCCATCCGGCTCACGAGCGTCGAGGAACGGCGCGACGCGCTGCGGGCGGCCTCCTACAACGTGTTCTCGCTGCGGGCGGCGGACGTCATGATCGACCTCCTCACCGACTCCGGCACCGGCGCGATGAGCCGGGACCAGTGGGCCGCCATCCAGCACGGCGACGAGTCCTACGCGGGCTCGCCGTCGTGGGAGCTGTTCCGCGAGTCGGTGCAGTCGCTGTTCCCGTTCCGCCATGTCATCCCGACGCACCAGGGTCGAGCCGCCGAGAAGATCCTGTTCTCCGTGCTGGGTGGACCGGGCAAGGTCATCCCGAGCAACACCCACTTCGACACCACGCGCGCCAACATCGAGTTCACCGGCGCCGAGGGTGTCGACCTCGTGATCCCCGAGGGGCGCGACCCGCAGAGCCTGCACCCCTTCAAGGGCAACATGGACATCGACGCCCTCGAGGCACTCATCGCCGAGCGTGGCGCCGCCAACATCCCCGTCATCATGCTCACCGTCACCAACAACTCCGGCGGTGGCCAGCCGGTGTCCCTGGCGAACGTGCGTGCCGTGAGCGAGGTGGCGCATCGCCACGGCATCCCCTTCTTCCTCGACGCCTGCCGCTACGCGGAGAACGCCTGGTTCATCCGCGAGCGCGAGGAGGGCCAGCAGGATCGCAATGTCGCCGACATCGTGCGCGAGATGGCGTCCTACGCCGATGGCATGACGATCTCGGCGAAGAAGGACCCGATGGGCAACATCGGCGGCTGGCTGGCGCTCAATGATGACGCCGTCGCGCAGGAGGCCCGCAACCTGCTCATCCTCACCGAGGGCTTCCCGACGTACGGCGGCCTCGCCGGCCGTGACCTCGAGGCCCTCGCCGTCGGCATCCGTGAGTCCGTGTCGCACGACTACCTGCAGTACCGCATCCGCTCCACCGCCTACCTCGGCGAGGCGCTGCATGCGTCGGGCATCCCGGTGGTGCGCCCGATCGGTGGGCATGCCGTCTACATCGACGCGAAGGCGCTGCTGCCGCACATCCCACCGAAGCAGTACCCGGGCCAGTCGCTCGCCGTCGCCCTGTACGAGGAGGGCGGCATTCGCGGCTGCGAGATCGGCACCGTCATGTTCGGCCTGCATCCCGACGGCACGGAGCATGAGGCCGCCATGGAGCTCGTGCGCCTCGCCATCCCGCGTCGCACCTACACCCAGAGCCACATCGACTACGTCATCGAGGTGTGCCGCGCAGTTGCCACGCGTGCCGACGCACTGCGTGGCTTCCGCATCACCGAGCAGCCGCGGGCACTGCGGCACTTCACGGCGAAGTTCGAGCCGCTCGCATGAGCCCGCGCGTCCTCTTCATCCAGCACGACCACGCGTCGCCCGCCGGGCCCATCGCGGAGCGCTTCGCGCAGCGTGGCTTCGACGTCGAGTACTTCCAGGTGGTGCCGGAGGAGCGCTACCTCGAGCCGAATGTCGAGGTGACCTTCCCGGACCTCACGCGCTACGACGTCGTCGTGCCGATGGGTGCGGCCTGGGGGGCGTGGGACGACGAGGGCATCGGACGCTGGCTGGCACCGGAGTTGGACGCGGTGCGCGCGGCACAGGCTGCGGGCGTGCCCATGCTCGGCATCTGCTTCGGTGGGCAACTGCTCGCCCGCGCGCTCGGCGGGTCGGTTGCGCCGGCACCGTCGGGGGAGTTCGGCTGGCACGTCGTGCACTCCGACGATGAGAAGTTGGTGCCACAGGGGCCGTGGTTCCAGTGGCATCACGACCGCTTCGTGCCACCGCCCGGGGCACGCGAGGTCGCGCGCTCACCCAAGGCGTCACAGGCCTTCGTCATCGGGCGCACGCTCGGGCTGCAGTTCCATCCCGAGGTCACGAGCGACGTCTTCGACGCCTGGCTCACCGTACCCGGGGGCGCAGACAGCCTCGAGGGTGACGGGGTGGATGTCGACGTACTGCGCGCGCAGACGCGACACGAGGACGAACCCGCGACACGACGGGCCCACGACCTCGTCGACGCCTTCCTCGACGAGGTCGCGTCCCGCGAACCCTGACCCGGCAATCGCTCGCTCGGCAACGTGAACCTCCGGTTCCCGCTGCACTCACTCGCTCAGCCGGTGATCCCTCACAGGCTCGGTCAACCGGCAATCGCTCGCTCGGCAACGTGAACCTCCGGTTCCCGCTGCACTCACTCGCTCAGCCGGTGTTGCGCAGGCCGGTGGCGATGCCGTTGATGGTGAGGGACAGGGCGCGCCGCAGTGTTGGCTCAACCTCGCCCTGCTCGCGCGCAGCGCGCACACGCTCGAGCAGTGCGATCTGCAGGTACTGCAGGGGCATGAGGTAGTAGTCGCGCACCATGAGGGTGCCTGTGAGCGCCGGATTGGATGCGAGCAGCGCCCGCGCCTCGGTGACGTTGAGCAGTTCCTCGACGGTGAGCTCGTACTCAGCCTTGATGGTCTCGAAGATCGGGTGCAGTTCGACCGGCACCAGCCGTTCGACGTAGCGCCAGGCCACCGCCATGTCGGTCTTCGCGAGCGTCATCTCGACGTTCGACAGGAAGTTGCGGAAGAAGTGCCAGTCCGCGTACATGCGCCGCAGTCGGTCGCCGTGCCCGGCCTCGCGCGCGGCCTTGAGCCCCGACCCCACGCCGAACCAGCCCGGCACGATCTGCCGCGACTGCGTCCAGCCGAACACCCACGGGATGGCGCGCAGTCCATCGATGCCGGCATTGGTGTCTGGGCGACGGGCCGGACGCGACCCCATGTGCACGCTCGCGAGTTCCTCGATCGGCGTGGACAACGCGAAGTAGCGCGGCAGGTCGGGCAACTCGACGAGCGCACGATACGCGCGCTGGGCCGCCGCCGATGCGACGTTCATGGTCTCGTCCCAGTCGCGCAGCTCCTCTGCCGACTGCCGTGCCCGCTTGTTCAGCAGCGAGCTCTCGACGACGGCGGCCAGCGTCTGTGACAGGTTCTCGCGCGCGAGCGCCGGCAGCAGGTACTTGTCGGAGATCACCTCACCCTGCTCGGTGATCTTGATCTCGCCGTCGAGCACGCCCCACGGCTGCGACATGATGGCGTCGTAGGACGGCCCGCCTCCGCGGCCCACGGTGCCGCCGCGGCCGTGGAACAGTCGCAGGTGCACGCCGTGCCGTGCCGCCACGTCGCGCAGGCGCCGCTGGGCCAGGTGGATCTCCCACTGGGACGTGGTGATGCCGGCGTCCTTGTTGGAGTCGGAGTAGCCGAGCATGACCTCCTGCGCATTGCCGCGCAGTTCGACGATGCGCCGGTAGGACGGCTCCGAGAGCAGCGCATCGAGGATCTCGCCGGCCTTGCGCAGCTCGTCGACGGTCTCGAGCAGCGGCACCAGTCCGATGTCGGCGCGCCCCCCTGCGAGGTCGATGAGCCCCGCCTCGCGGGCCAGCAGCGCTGCGGCGAGCACGTCTGCAGGTGACTTCGTCATGGAGATGATGTAGCTGTCGATGACGTCGGTGCCATATCGGTCCTGTGCCGTGCGAATGGCGCGGAAGGCCCCGTACGTCGTCATGCCGTCGTCATCGAGCGGCGGCGGCGTGGGAGCGAGGGGACGAGGTGATGCGAGCTCCTGCGCGAACAGCGTGAAGCGGGCCTCCGCGCCGAGCCCGGCGTAGAAGCCGGCGCCCATGATGCGGTCGAAGAGCTGCTCGAGGGCATGGTGGTGCTTGCCCGAGTGCTCGCGCACATCGAGCGTGGCGAGTGACAGCCCGATGGCCTCGATGGTGCGGATGGTGCGGTGCAGCATCTCGTGCGACACCGTGACGTTGCCCTCACTCGCGCGCAGCGAGTTGAGCACCTCGTACAGCTCGGCGATGAGGTCGGCCTGGCACAGGTAGTCATGGCCGGGCACGTGCGCCGTGTCGCTCTTCATCCGCTCGTGCGTGTTCATGAGCTTCTGCCGGATGGCCGTGAGCTTGAGCCGCCACGGTTCCTCGGCGTTCAGGCGCATGTAGCGCTGGTCGAGCTCGGGCAGCGCCTGCACGTCGGCCTCGATGGACGCCCACAACTGCTCGTCGCGCACACGCGTGGCGATGCGCTCGGAGATGGACAGGTTCTCGCGCAGTTGGTCGAGGTGCTGCAGGACGGCGTGGATCGCGTGGTCGCGCTGCATGGCGAGCACGCGCAGTGTCACCTCGGGGGTGACGAAGGGGTTGCCGTCGCGGTCGCCGCCGATCCAGGAGCCGAAGGTCATCGGGGTGGCGCCGTCGGGCAGCGTGATGCCGATGGCCTCGAGGGCATCGGTGAGGTCCTCGAGCACGGTGGGCAGTGGCGCGGCGACGAGGGAGTCGAGGAAGTAGAGGGCATTGCGCGCCTCATCGAGCACCTCGGGTCGGTCAAGTCGCAGCTCGTCCGTCTGCCACAGCAGGTGGATGGCTTCCCGCAGGCGGTGCGTGCGTCGGTACGACTCCGGCAGGTCGAGCACCTCGGCGAGCCGACGCAGCTTCAGCAGCACGGAACGTCGCGCCGCCTCCGTCGGGTGTGCGGTGAAGACGGGACGGGCGTTCACGCGCGCGAGTGCCTGCGCCGCCTCGCCCGGCTCGAGGCCCGCGGCCTGGATGCGTCGGGCTGCGACGGCAAGCGGCCCACCGTCATCCACGCGCGCCTCGGCAAGCTCGCGGGCGCGGTACACCTGCTCGGCGACATTCGCGAGGTGGAAGTACATGGAGAAGGCGCGGGCGAGGCGGATGGCGTCCTCGAGCGAGATGTCCTCAAGCCGACTCGTGGCCGCCGCGGGGTTCTCACGTACCGCGGTGCGGATGGCTTCGACAAGGTCGAGCGTCTCGGGACCCTCGAGGCCCGCGATGGTGTCGCCGAGCATCACCCCGAGGCGACGGATCTCGGCGCGCAGGTCCGCGTTCGTGTGCTCGATGGGATTCTGCAGGGCCGACATGGCGCACAGGGTATCCGGCGCACCGTCGCGACGGTCTGGCGGCCCGCACGCGATCGGTGTGCTGCTGGGGCGTGACGGGACGCACCCGCCTGCGCGACACTCGCCCCGGGAGGGCGCGATGAAGGAGTTCACCGACTTCCTCGGGTCGCAGCCGCCGTTCGACGCGCTGGATGCCGAGGACCTCGCGGCATTGTGTCGCACCATCGAGGTGGAGTTCTTCCCCGAGGGCACCTGCATCATCGAGGCGGACGGCCCGCGCCTTGATCACATGTGGGTGGTGCGTGCGGGTCGCGTCGCCGTCTCGGACCGTGGTGTCACCGTCGACGAACTCGATCCCGGTGACGCCTTCGGGCATCGGTCCGTGTTCACCGGCTGGCCGCCCACGTTCTCGTGCACTGCCACCGAGGACACGCTCTGCTACCGCATCCCGGACCCGCGCACGGTGGTGCGCCACCCGGAGCGCCTGCACTTCCGCAGCTACGGCAACGTGCGCGGCCGCAGCCGCATGCTGCAGGGATCGGGGATGACGGAGCGCAGCCACCATCCGGTGTCGCGCTACATGCGGCCGATCATCTGGGTGGAGCCGTCGATGCCGGCCCGCGAGGTGGCCCAGCGCATCTTCGCCGAGCGCATGTCGTGCGCCCTCATCGATGCGCCCGGGGGCCTCGGCATCGTCACCGACGGCGACTTCAGCGCCAAGGTGGCCACTGGGCGCGTGCCCCTCGATGCCCCTGTTGCCGAGATCATGTCGCAGCCCTGTCGCATGGTGTCGCATGCCACCACCGTCGGCTCCGCCATCGTCGACATGGTGCAGTCCGGCTGTCGCCACCTCGCGGTCCACGATGACGGTGGTCGCCCGATCGGGGTCATCCGCGTCGTCGACCTCGCGAGCGCCGAGGTGCGTGACCCCCTCATCGTCCGCCGCGCCATCGAGGATGCCGAGGACGACGAGCAGCTCATCGAGGCCGGTCGCATGATCCGACCCACGGCCGTGGAGCTCTTCGACAACGGCGTGGCCCCGATGCAGATCGGTCTGCTGCTCTCGACGATCACCGATGTGCTGCTGCGTCGCATCGTTGAGCGCACGCCGGTGCCGGAGGGACTGCCCGAGGTGTCATGGCTCGTGCTCGGATCAACGGCTCGCCAGGAGGCGCTGCCGTTCAGCGATGTCGACACCGCCATCGTGCACGCGGACGGTGATGACGACGCCGGACGTGCGGTGCGTGCCTACGCCGCTGACGTGCTCGCCCGCATGGAAGGCTGCGGGCTCCCACGGTGCCCGGACAACGCGAATGCCACGAGCCCGCTCTTCTGCCGTTCGCAGGGCACCTGGATCGCCGACACTGCGGCCTGGCTGTCTGATCCCTCGCTGCCGAACGCCCTGCTGTTCTCCTCGTTCATCGCCGACTCGCGCCCCATCACGAGCCTGCCGCTCGGCCGGTCGGTGCTGGACTCCATGTTCCGCAGTGCCCGCACCCTGCCCTACCTGGGCCTGCTGCTCTCCAACGCACTCGCCCCCAAGCCGCCCACGGGCTTCGTGCGCGGCATCGTCGTGCAGTCCAGCGGCGAGCATCGCGGGCAGATCGACCTGAAGTCCGGCGGTCTGCAGCCCATCACGGCGCTGGCCCGCTGGCTCGGCGTCGTGGCCGGTGATGTGCGCGGTTCCACGGTGGCGCGCCTGCAGCGGGCACGTGAACGTGACCTCATCACGCAGGACGAGTGCGACTCGATGGTGTCGGCCTTCGAGGGCATCTACGCACTCATCCTCGAGCGCCAGATCGCGGCCCTCAAGGCCGGCACCGCGGCGTCCAATTACGTCAATCCCGACGAACTCGACACGCTCACGCGTCGGCACCTGCGGGAGTCCTTCCGCCTCGTGCGGGCCCTGCAGGAGCGCATCGAGGACGACTGGAAGTCGCGGGCGCTGTGAGGGTCCTGCGCCGGCCCGCGTCCTTCGTGCGCGACTACGAGGGTGCCAGGGTCGACGACGCACTCCCGTGGCGGGCCGCGGAGTTCGTCGCGCTCGACTTCGAGGCCACTGGGCTCGACCTGCGCGCGGATGAGGTCATCTCATACGGCCTGGTGCCGATCAGGGCCGGCCGCATGCTCGTGGGCGCGCAGGAGTACTCGCTCGTACGGCCGTCGGTGCCCGTGCCCGGTGCGTCGTCACGTGTGCACCGCATCCGCAATCGCGACCTTGACGATGCGCCCCCTGCCATCGAGGTGGCCGAGGCGCTCATCCGCTCCTGCACCGGGCGCGTGCTCGTCGCCCATGCCGCCTGGGTGGAGGTGGCCTTCCTCAAGCGGCTGTTCCGCCTGCATGGCGCGCACTGGCGCACGCCCGTCGTCGATACGGCCGCACTCGCGCGCGGTGTTGGGTTGGCCCCGCGTATCGCATCCCGGGAGCCGAGCCTCGAAGCGCTGGCCATGGAGTTGGGGGTGCCCGTGCACGACCCGCACCATGCGCTCGGCGACGCCCTCACGACGGCACAGGTGTTCCTTGTCCTCGCCGCGCGGCTCGAGCGTGCACGTGGCGGCACCCTCGACGTGGGCGCACTGTGCAACACGACGCGGGAGTTCCCGCTCCTCGTCCCGTGATCAACTCGTTACACATTGCAACGGGCATGGGTCCTAATCGTTAGCCCGCAAGGGTGGCCCGCATGGCGCGGTTCGGGTTTGATCATCTTGACATCAACCACGTGGCCGGCACGGCAGGCGCATGCGCTCGCTGTGACGGTTCGGGGGTGGGTGATGGCCACATCCAAGGAGGAAATTGATGAAGCCACGCAGGCTTGTTGCCGCGACGGCGGCAGCGGCCCTGGCGGCGATTGCGCTCCCGATCTCGAGCGCATCTGCCGCGGTGAACTGCGCGCCGTACAAGCAGTACGGCAAGCTGACCGGCAAGACCGTGCACATCTTCACGTCGATCCTGTCGCCTGAGTCCGACATCTACATGAAGGCGTACGCCGACTTCGAGAAGTGCACCGGCGTCACGATCCAGTGGGAGGGCTCGAACGACTTCGAGTCGCAGCTCGGCGTCCGCGTCGCGGGTGGCAGCGCTCCTGATCTCGCCATCATCCCGCAGCCCGGTCTGCTGCAGCAGATGGTGAAGACCGGCAAGGCCGTCCCGGCCCCCGCAGGCGTCGTTGCCAACGCGAAGAAGTACTGGACCGCTGACTGGCGTGCCTACTCGACCGTGAACGGCAAGTACTACGGTGCCCCGCTTTCGGCGAACATGAAGTCGCTCGTCTGGTACAGCCCGAAGTTCTTCAAGAAGTACAAGCTCACCGTCCCCAAGACGTGGGCCGAGATGATGAAGCTCTCCGACCAGATCGTGAAGCTCGGCCAGAAGCCGTGGTGCGCTGGCATCGGTTCCGGCACCGCCACCGGCTGGCCGGCAACTGACTGGATGGAGGAGCTCACGCTCCGCATGTACGGCCCGAAGGTCTACGACTCGTGGGTCGCTGGCAAGACGAAGTTCGCTTCGCCGCAGATCGAGAACGTCATGAAGACGCTCTCGAAGTGGCTCATGAACCCCAAGTACGTGAACGCTGGCATCGGTGACGTCAAGTCCATCGCCACGACCACGTTCCAGGACGCCGGCCTCGGCATCCCGAAGGGCAAGTGCTTCATGCTGCAGCAGGCGTCCTTCTACGGCGCCCAGTTCCCGCAGGGCACGAAGATCGCCCCCAGCGGCGACGTGTTCGCCTTCTTCCTGCCGTCGATCAACAAGAAGTGGCCCATCCCGGTCGAGGGTGGTGGCGAGTTCATCGTCTCCTTCCGCAACGCGCCCGAGGTGAACGCGGTCCAGACCTTCATGTCGTCGCCGCTGTACCTCACGAACCGCGCCAAGGACTCGGCGGGTGGCTGGACCACCGCGAACAGCGGTGTGCCGGTGAGCGCCTACCCGACGCCGCTTGACCGCATGGTTGCCACGTACCTGTCCAACCCGAAGGCCACGTTCCGCTTCGACGGTTCGGACGCCATGCCGGCAGCTGTCGGTGCGGGTTCGTTCTGGACGCAGATGACGGCCTGGTTCTCGGGTGACAACCCGCAGGCGACGTCCACGATCGACTCGATCGCCAAGGCGATCGATGCGACCTGGCCGACGGCCTGATCCTGGTGATCACTCGGTGGGCGCCGGCGCCAAGCGCGCCGGCGCCCACCGCTGCTTCCGGGGTGCGGGGCTTCCACCGCGCCCCGATCCTCACTAGCGTGTCGAAGGCAGCACCCGCTGCCGCCCTCGAGTGTCACGGGGAGTCATGACTACCACCAACGCTTGGTCCGACGTCTGGTCACAGCTCGTGCCGAAGTTCGGCCAGATCCTCTTCTCCATCGCGCTCTTCGCCGCCGTGCTCGTCATCGCCTTCTGGCTGGCGAGCCGCGCTCGCGGCAAGGCCGAGCGACCCGTCGTCGTCACCCTGATGCTGGGCCCGGCGATCGTGCTGGTCGCCATCGGACTCGTCGTCCCCGGCCTCCAGACCATCCTCTTCTCCGTCCGCGACCCGTACGGCCAGGGCTTCGTGGGCCTGCAGAACTTCGGGTGGGCCTTCACCGATCCGGGCATGCGGCAGACCCTCACGAACACGGTGCTGTGGATCGTGCTCGCGCCCATCCTGTCCACCGGCATTGGCCTGCTGCTCGCGGTGCTCGTCGACCGCATCAAGCGTGAGGCCCTCGCGAAGGCCCTCATCTTCATGCCGATGGCCATCAGCTTCGTCGGCGCATCGGTCGTCTGGAAGTTCGTGTACCAGTACGCGGGCCCCGGCAATCCGCAGATCGGCCTGCTCAGCAGCATCGTCATGGCCTTCGGTGTGAAGAACCCGCCGAACTGGATGCTCACGCAGCCGCTCAACACCTTCCTGCTCATGGTCATCTACATCTGGGTGCAGACCGGCTTCGCCATGGTGGTGCTCTCCGCTGCCATCAAGGCCGTACCGATGGACATCAATGAGGCGGCGTCACTCGACGGTGCCACGGGCTTCCGCCTGTTCCGCACCATCACGATGCCCATGGTGCGCGGCACCTTCGTCGTGGTGCTCACGACGGCCATGGTGGCCACCCTGAAGCTCTTCGACATCGTCCGCACGATGACGGGCGGCAACTTCGGCACCAGCGTGCTGGCCAATGAGATGTACAGCCAGACCTTCGTGCAGTTCAACTCCGGCCATGGCGCCGCCCTTGCGGTGATCCTGTTCATCGGTGTCACCCCGATGATCTGGTACAACGTCCGTTCCCTCCGGAAGGAGCGCACGATCCGATGAGCACGCACGCAGACACCACCACGACGATGCACTCGGTGCGCACCCGTCACGACAACCCAGTGCGCGACTTCCTCTCGAGCAAGGCGGCGTCCATCGCGGTGTTCATCATCGCGACCCTGTGGACCATCCCCACCTTCGGACTGTTCGTCTCGTCGTTCCGTACCAAGGACGCCGTCACCTCCACTGGTTGGTGGACGGCACTGTCGAACCCGGCCTGGACCTTCGACAACTACAAGCAGGTGATCCTCGGTGGCACCGACAACCTGCAGGTGCCGCTGGTGAACTACGTGGTGAACTCGCTCGCCATCACGGTGCCGGCAACGATCATCCCCATCACCTTGGCAGCCATGGCCGCCTACGCGATCGCCTGGGTGCCGTTCCGCGGTTCGGATGCGGTGTTCTTCACCATCTTCGGCCTGCAGGTGGTGCCGCTGCAGATGTCGCTCATCCCGCTGCTGAGCCTGTTCAGCCAGGGATGGTCGATCGGCAAGGTCACCATCATCCCGACCTTCGACAACGGCCTCACGCTGTTCGGACACCAGGTGCTGCCGGCCTTCAAGATCGCCGGCAACTATGCCGCCATCTGGTTGCCGCACACCATGTTCGCGCTGCCGCTCGCCATCTTCCTCATCCACAACTTCATCGCAGCCCTGCCGCGTGAGCTCATGGAGGCGAGCAAGGTCGACGGTGCCAACCACTTCCTCACCTTCACGCGCGTGGTGCTCCCGCTGTCGGTCCCGGCCCTGGCGTCCTTCGCGATCTTCCAGTTCCTGTGGGTGTGGAACGACCTGCTCGTCGGCATGACCTTCGCCGGTGGCTCGGATGCGATCATGCCGCTCACCTACCGCCTGGCCCAGTTGAGTGGTTCACTCGGCAGCCACTGGGAGTTGCTCACGGCCAGCGCCTTCGTCGCCATGCTGATCCCGCTCATCGTGTTCTTCTCGCTGCAGCGGTTCTTCGTCCGTGGCCTGCTGGCGGGCTCTGTGAAGTCCTGATCCGCGCCCTGCGCATGCGACAGGCGGTTCCCCGGTGCAGCGGGGAACCGCCTGTGCCGCCTCCGGCATTGGCATGCCGGTAGCGGTGCCTGCCAGACTACGCACGCCGCGCCCCGACGACCAGTACGGGGTGGATGGGAGAGGTGTCCGAGCGGCCGAAGGAGACGGTCTTGAAAACCGTTGACTGGGCAACCAGTCCGTGGGTTCGAATCCCACCCTCTCCGCCCGTGGGCGAGACGTCGTTCGTTCGGCGGGCCGCCTCAGCACCGCGTCAGCACTTGACCAAGCACCTTGCGCCGACCTGTGGCGCAGATCACAATGCCACAGGGTCGGTTGGGAGGTGCCCATGGTCGCACTCCGCTTGCGCACACGTCGCGATGCGGCCGTGGCCGCTTGGTCGCAATGGCGCGACGGCAGGTCCGTCGATGTGCGCCCGGACGTGCACGACTCCTGGCTGCGCTCCGCCGCCTCCGTGTCGGTCGACATTGACGGTGCACCGAGTGCACCCGACGAGCTCATCCGCGATGCCTGGCGCGACTCCGACCTGCGGACGGTGATCGACCGCTACAACGAGCAGCTCACCCGCATCGCCGTCGATGGCAGCTTCGTCGTGGCGGTGACGAACCGGCAATCGACGATCCTCTGGACCACCGGCAGCCGGCACATGCGTGCCCGTGCGGAGCGCGCCAACTTCGCGCCGGGTGGACGGTGGGATGAGCAGAGCGTCGGCACCAACGCCCTTGACCTCGCGCTGCGCACGAACACGTCGCAGTCGGTGTTCAGTGCCGAGCACTTCGCCCCGCTCGTGCACCAATGGGTGTGCTACGCCGCACCCATCACCGACCCGCGCACGGGGCAGCAACTGGGCGTGCTCGACCTCAGCACCACGTGGGACCAGGCCCATCCCCTCGCCATGTCCACCACCGTCGCACTCGTGCAGCTGCTCGAGCGCGAGCTGTCCACGCTGCGACCCCGTGAGCACGAGACGGCGACGCTCGAGCTGCGGGTCCTCGGCACGCCCAGCGCACGCATCGCGGGCGCGGACGTGCGCCTCTCGCGACGACAGTTCGAGATCTGCACCGTCCTCGCACTGCACCCCGACGGGCTCAGCCTCGAGGAGCTGCACGCCCGCGTCTACGGTGATGCCCCCGTCTCGGTGGCCACGCTCAAGGCGGAGATGAGCCACCTCCGCCAGCTGCTCGGCGGATGCATCACCTCGCGGCCATACCGCCTCACCATTCCCGTCGTGAGTGATGTGGCCGCGGTGCTCGCAGCGATCGAGCAGGGCACGTGCGAGCGTGCCATGGACCAGTGCGGAGGCGCGCTGCTGCCGCAATCCGAGAGCCCGTGGATCATCGAGATGCGAGACTGGATCGAGGTGGCGCTGCGGACGGCGGCCCTGCGCAGTGCCGACGTCCTCGCCGTCACGCGGTTCGTGGAGCGGCATCCGTACGATCTCGAGGCGGCGGAGCACCTGGCCCGCCTCGTGTCCGCGTCGGATGTGCACTATCCGGCTGCCACAGCCCGCCTGCAGCGGGCTCGGAGTGCGTGACCAACCATTTCCCAACCTGCACCGGCCTAGCGTCCGCGCATCGCGACCGCCTGGTCGCGCAATGTGGAGGTTGGCATGGTCTACGCAACACCGGGCACGCCGGGGGCGGTCTTCAACCCGAAGGCGCGCTACGACAACTTCATCGGGGGCCGGTGGGTGCCGCCGGTGCAGGGTGAGTACTTCGACAACATCTCGCCGGTCGATGGCAAGGTCATCTGCCAGGTGGCCCGGTCGACGGCCGCAGACATCGAACTGGCCCTTGATGCAGCCCACGCTGCGCGCGCCGCA